>JALYGK010000028.1 GCA_030777105.1 Actinomycetota bacterium
AGCGCATCGTCCACGTTTCACCGGTGTCCGTGCTCGCCGCGAGGCCCCAGGCGCACGCTGCGAAGATTCGATCCCAACCGGCCCAGACCTTGTGGACGTCCGAATCGATGTCGATGGTCGGCTCCCAGGTGGCTCCCCCATCGCGAGACCGCAGGATCCCTCCGACGTGCACGTTCACGAACACCGCGTCGTCGTCCTCCGAGATCGAACGGGAGTCGGGAGGCCCGCCCCACGGTGTGTACCACTCGGAGCGTCCCTGGACCTGGTCGAAGGCGGCGACCGGCTCGGCCGAGCTCTTCTCCACTCGGTAGAGGTGGGCCTCCGACGTTCCCAGGAGCACACCGGCGATGTCCGTATCGGCCAGGCAGTTGCCGCGATAGCGATCCAGGGTGGCGACGTGCGACCAGCCATCGTCCGTGGTTCCCCAAACTTCCCGTGAGTCGAGGATCGCCCAGTAATCGGCTCCGTTTCGAGCCAGAGCCGTGACCTTCCGGCCGCCGTGTTCGATGACGCCGTCACGCCCTCCGAGATCGAACTGCCGAATCCCGTCCGCCGTCCCGGCCAGAATGCGCACCATGCAACGATGCTCTCACAACCGTCGGCGAGGTAGAAAGAGGCGATGAGCGCAAGGACGACGCCCGTGTATCTGGAAGTCGGGAACCGACGCGTCTTCGCCGGTGCGGTCGACTGGCCGGGTTGGTGCCGAAGCGGCAAAACGGAGGACGCGGCCGTCCAGTCACTTCTGGATTACGGGCCGCGCTACGCCGCCGTGATATCCGCGGCGACTATGAGGTTCGCTCCTCCATCCGACCTTTCGGCGTTCAACGTGGTCGAGCGGCTCAAAGGCGACGCCACCACCGACTTCGGGGCGCCTGGGATGGCGCCGTCAGGAGACGATGAACCGCTCGATAAGGACGATGAGCAACTGGTCGGGGGGATCCTCCAAGCGTGCTGGGCGGCATTGGATACAGCGGCCCAGGCGGCTTCGGGCAAGGAGCTCCGAAAAGGCCCGCGGGGCGGCGGGCGAGGACTCAACGCCATCGTGGCGCACGTCGTAGACGCTGAGTCGGCCTACCTCCGGAGCGTGGGAGGAACATTCAAGCTGGAGGAGCGTGCGGATCTTCCCACCGAATCAGCCCGACTCCGTGCGGAGATCCTCGATACGCTCGCGGCCCGCGCTCGCGGCGAGCCGCCACCCGAGAACTCGCGCCGGAAGGCGAAGCCATGGACCCCTCGCTACTTCGTCCGCCGGACGGCATGGCATGCCCTCGATCACGCGTGGGAAATCGAGGATCGAACAACGACCGCGTGACGCGATTCTTCGTTCTGGCTCTTGCCACGCCGGCGCCGACTCGAAGCAGCGCCGCTTCGATCGACGCTATGGACGGCTCGGGTTGTAGACGATCCGCGGGCCGGGGATTGACGACGCCTTCGGGCCCTGCACGCACTCAAGCGCGATGCGGTCACATTCTAGGAGGGCCGCGGGTGGGATTGCCTGCCGCGGCCGCGATTGCAACTCCGCCCACATAACGATCGTCTGCCCGGAGTCGTCGACGCGCGGTTCGAACACACCGATCGGGAACAGGTCGGGGTCGAAACGCAGGAGCTGTTCGAGGACGAGCCGCCGCGCCTCCACGCGAAAGACCGCGAGGCCGTGGTTCACGGGGGCCACGACGATGTCCCCCGTCCAAGAGCCCGACTCGGCGACAAACGTAACGGCACCGCCTCCGATGCCTCGTGCGTCCGGATTCCCGAAGGTGAAGCGGGCGATTTCCTTACCCTCGGCAAGGTCCAACAGCCGGACAACCGGCGGCGACGTCCCGTAGCGGCCGACGAAGGCCTTCCTCCCGTCTGGGCTCACCGCGACGAGGGCCGCATCCTCTGCGAGCGGCCTTGGATGCTGTGGCCCATCGAATACCAGGAGGTCGGGGAACCCTTTCCTGCTAAGCCTGTATACGAGGAGCCGTTTTCGTGCCCACGCTGCAACGACGTACCTGCCGGGCTCATTGGTCCAGCGGACGCGAGACGCCGCCGGGGACTCCGTGGCGACAACGTGTCCAAGATACCGCCTCGGATTTCGAATCTCGGGCGACAAGCCCTTGAAGTACGCCAGGGTGCCGTCGCTCCGCCACGCCGCGGAGAGAGCACCCTCGTCGACCATGACGTCTTGGTCCGTCTCGACATCGTGGATGCGAACGATGGGGCGCTCCTCGTGAAACGAGTTGTAGACGACGGAACGACCCTCTCGATCGGGGACCACGGCAGGTACGAGCGTCCCGAGAAAGGTGGTGTTGATCGCACTGGCGAGCTTCTCCGGGCGGCCGCTCCCGTCGACGCCGTACACCTCGTCGCGGACCACGTGGGGAGCGTCGAGGGACGATGTCTCTCGAACGATCGTGACCGCCCCGCTTCGGACGCTGCTCCTCGCCGCCTCCGATCTGGTGGCGGTACCGCCGGCCCCTCCCCTGTCGTCACCGCCTGACTGCGAGCAAGCCGAGAGAACCACCGCTAACAAGACGAGCACCCACCGCTTCGTCATCACCAGGACAGAGGCTAGTCGGTTGACCGTTCCTGAAGCGCCAGAGAGGGCGGCTCGCGGCCGCCCTCTCCGGCTTCGTTCTGCGTTAGCGCCGAGCGTCAGGTCGCTACTGCCCCTTCCCCAGCGCCTGGAACGTGTCCTGGGTCTGTGGGTTCGTGTAGCGGACCTTGCGCCCACGGAACTGCTGGACGTTGGGGTCGTCCTGTTGTTCGACAGAGGTCACGGTTGGATTGCCTTCCTCGTCGACGAGGCGCCCGTTCATCCCGAGCAGCAGGTAGACGTCGAACCCTCTCTTGCCGGGCCTGTCCAGCCCGCTGCTCACGTAGATGAAGTCGTTGTGCCAGTACGACGACCATGCGTCGTCCACGCACTTCGGATTGGGGTCACCCTCAGGCGTGCCCTCTGGCGCCGGCGTGTGGCAGTCCAGCTTCGCGTCGAAGAACGCGATCTCACGGGCCACCAGCGGTACGTCCGCCGCCTCCGACTCGGGAATCGTCGGCGCAACGATCGGCTCGAACTCCTCTACCCCGGTGAAGTCGAAGACCGACGTTCCGGCCTCGTACGCGGACGAGACCCCGAAGTAGCCCTGCTGAGGATTCACGGTGATGACGTTCCCGTTGTGCAGAGTACACGCGTCCTCCGGCGGTTGAACCCGCGGGAACATGTACCGCCCGAACAGCGGGACGGGCTCCACCCCAGGCGCGACGGTCTTGTAGAACCACACATTCCCCTTCGGATCCTCCTCGCCCTTGCACCCGGAGCCGCCGCCGCCGGCGAACTCGTCGGTGAACAGGACGATGCGGCCGTCCCAGGAGAACGACGCGGTGTGGAACAGCCCCTGATTGTGGACGACCTCATTGCGGATGTGTGAGTGGGTCGTCTGCGTGGTCGGGTTCGCGGGGTCCGAGATGTCCCAGAGCTGCCCCTCCGAGAGGCACGCCCCGCCCGCGACCTGCCAGTGCCCCTTGAAGCTCTGCGCCGCCGTAGGGGGCGACTGCGGGTGGTAGAACGCCGTGATGTCGTGGCAGCCGATGGCACCCGTGCCGCCCGAGGATAGCGTGCCGCGGAACGGTTGAGTGTCGGCGTGGAGCGGCTGTTCCTTGATGACACGGGCTGTCTCGGGCGCCTTGTCACGAATTTCGACGATGGAGAACTTGGCGTGCGGCGTCTGGCACCGCGGCCCGCCGAAGTCGGACTGAGTCGGCGTGATGCTGGCCCCGATCGGATACGAGGACACATAGACGATGGCGCGCCGATTGCGCTGATCCGGGATCGTCGTGTGCGTGTGTGACCCGCACGCCGTCGGCACCGATGCGATGTGGACGGGCGCCGTCGGGTTCGTCACGTCGAAGATGCGCAGCCCCTCGAAGCCCGGGATGAACCGCGGCGTCGGGGCGCCGGTGATCGGGTGAGGCTCAAATGTAATCCCGGTATCACGTGCCGTTGCGCAATCGTCTTCCGTTACCGGCCGGTCGATCGACTGAATCAGAAGAAGACGATTCTGCGCTTGGTAGAACGAGACGTCGCCCTGGTTCGAGCGGCACTCGACAACCGAGATCTGTGACACGTTTTCAGGGTCGCTGATGTCGAGCAGGCGGAACCCATCGTAGTTGCCCTGCGCGGCGAGATCGACCGGTCCCTTCACCGCCCCCGACTCCCAGAACGCGAGGTCCGAGTTGAAGCGGCCCTCGTTTGCCGGGCCTGTCTCGAACTCCGGCGGCGTCCCGACGTTCTCGATATGCAGCATGTTCGGGCTGGCCTCGTCGGCGCTCCCATGGTCGGCGCTCGCCGGAGCCGCGAACATCGCGCTGGTCGAGACCACAGCAACCAGTACGAAAGTGCGGAACATTTGATGCATCCGTTACCTCCTGCTTGAAGCTTCTGACTCGATGGGCAACCGAGTTATTCGGCCGAGCCATCACCTCCCCGCAGGGCGAAGCGGCTCACAGCGCCGTCGCCGCTCCCCCTCACACAGGCATCGACAGTTTGGCGCGGAAGGAGCCTAAACCCCCCCTAAGTTCCTAGTCAAAATGGGGGAGTCCGCCGCGGAGGAACTCGATGAGCAGGCCGTTCACTTCGTCCGAGCGCGTTATGGGCAGCCAGTGTCCACCTTCGATGGTCTCGTACCTCCAATCGGCATCGACGTACTTCCCGGACCCGGCCATTTGCTTCTCCCCCAGCGCGGGATCCTTCGAGCCCCAGATCGCGAGAGTGGGAACCGTGACTGTGGGGTACCGAGCCAGCCGGTCGATTCGCCCGTTCGCCCGATACCAGTTCAGCGCCGCTGTGAGCGCCCCCGGCCGCGACAGGTCTCTCAGGTAATGCTCGAAGTCGTGGGCTCGCCCGAGGGCCTGGCGAAGGAGAGCCCAGTCACGGGCCCGAATCGCGGCTTCCGAGACGACCGGCATCTGAAAGAACAGCGCGTACAACGACCGGAACGCCTGCGTACTCGAGAACGCCGCACGCAGGTAACTCTTGGGATGCCCGACCGAGATCGCGACGAGACGCTCCACCCGCTCCGGATACCATCCCGCAAGCGCCCATCCCGCAATTGCTCCCCAGTCATGTCCGACGACGCTGGCACGGTCAACTTCCAGGGCGTCGAGGACCGCCCTGAGGTCGGCGAGGATTCTCGGCATGGCGTAGTCGGCCACCCGTGACGGCTTGTCCGACTCGCCGAACCCGCGAAGATCCGGGGCAACGGCTCGAAAGCCCGCCGCCACCAACGCCGGGATCTGTTTCCGCCACAGGCGAGAGGAATCCGGGAAACCGTGGAGCAGAAGGACTGCGGGACCGCCCCCTTCGTCCACCACCTCGAGGGTGACGCCGCTACCGGGAAGTCGCGCCATTTCTCCTTGGTGCTCCCGACGCCGCAACGTTGAGAGCCCGGTCCGTGGACCGGGCTCTCACGCTTGGGTGGCTCTACTTCGCTGAGCTAGTGGCGCGAATGCATCCGACGCCGCCGGAACCACATGGCGGCCGGGAGAAGGACGATCGCGGCACCGCCGAGAGCGGCGTTGGTCGCTCTGTCGTCGCCGTTGTCGCCATTGTCGCCATTGTCGCCATTGTCGTCGTCTCCATTGCCATTATCACCGGTCCGTCTACCGGCTCGCGCGCTCGGACCGCTCGGGCCCGTCCACTTGAAGAAGTCGATTCCGCGGTCGATGTCCGAAGCCATGAAGTAGTAGGTGACACAAGCGGCCGGCGCTTTAGGGCACCCTTCGGGCCGGTGTGTCGCTGTCGCTTGATTCGTTGTTGTCGTCGGGTGATTGACGATCTTGAACGGCAGGCTGGTCCACTGGTTGGCCCCCTCCGGCGTGAACGACGCCACCTCGTTGAACGTGATCTTGTTATTCGCGTCGACGTGGTAGTCGACGATCTTCGTTCCCTGCGTGTACCAGGCGGCGATGAACCGCCGTTGCCCCGGGATGAATTCCATCACGTGGACGTCACAAAACGTCGCCGTTGGAATGACCGGATCGCTGATGAAGACGGCGGGTCTATCGTCGGGCGTCGGCATGCGCGCGTAGTGAATGTTGCGTGGATTCGTGATGTTGAAGAAGTGGACGCCGCCGTTTCCGGCAGGCTGGTCCACTGTCCCCTGGCACGAGGCACCCGGCGGCACCACGCCCCCACCCTTCTCATCGGTCACCGCGAGGAACTTGCCGGTCGAGTCGGGATCGGACTCATGCGACACGGCGATGCCGGCCGAGTTGTCGATGAACGGGTTGTCGTTGCAGGGACTCTGCCTGGGGTTGCCACGGGGGTGCGGCCACACGCAGTCCCGTCCGGGATGGTTGAACGAGCCGAGGAACTTCCATCCCGTGGCGCGAGGCAGCTTGTTGCTCAGGTGATCGTCCTTCGTGCCGTCAGCCTCATCGTTGACGCAGTCGGTCACCTTCGCGGTCGTGGTTCCTTCTACCGGCACTGCCGCCTCGACCTCGCAGTCAAGCGGTGTTCCGCGGATGTTGCCCCTCCTGTCGGTCAGGTTCCGGACGTCGAAGATCAAGGTGGCGGCCAGTCCGGCACAGTAGATACGGCCGGGCCGTGCGGTGATGTCATGACACGTTGCCGCCTGTCGGACGTTGAGAGAGTTGTAGTGAATGTCCCTCGCCGCGCTCCAGCGCGACGTGTTGTCGTCAAAGTTGCCCTCATCGCCCTGTACAGCCGGATCCTGCGGTGCGTCCTGGAACGGAATGCGGTAGACCTTCGGGCGACACCGCTCCCGCTTCTGCTCGAGGGATAGGCTGTCGCGAAGCAGACAGGAACGGATGTCGAGGACATCGATCCATGGCATACCCGCAGACTCCGAGGAGTTGTTGTAGACGATCCAGGGCCGGGTAGCATCAACGGTAACGGTGTGAGAAGTGCCCTCATGCCTGGTGAGGTGGATCTCCCGAGGCTTGAAGTTCGGGTCCTGGACCTTGCTGATGTCGATGAACTCGAGGCCACCGCCGGGGCTGTCGTGGCAACGCCCCGTGGCATCGGTGGTGTCGATCAGGAGCTTCGGGTTGTTGTAGCCAGTCGTTGCCTGGTCATGCTGGAGACCAAGGGTGGACGCCTGGTTCAGCGCAAAGCAGTGGGCCGATCCGTGGTCCGCGACCCACTGGGGGTCAACTCCGTGATTCGCCGCTACTGCCCTGGTCAACTGGAGGATTCGCTGGCCAACGAAGTCGTTGTGGGTGATGTTGTCGACCGGCGGCTCGGGGGCCGCTTCGTCCCTGTTGTCCCCCTGTCCCAGGGTTCCGGACGCGGAGAAGATCTCGTTTCTACCCGCGACCCGCTTCGTGAAGAACTTCAGGTCGCTCCCGGGATTTTGGGGGAAGTTGGTAAGGAATGTCCATTCGCCGGCCCCTCGCGAGATTCCTACCGCTGGGTTCGGTGGAAGCAACCTGGAGAGCTGGATTCTCGGGTCCGTATGGTCGGCGGCGACCGGAGCCACGAATGGCACCATCCCGAAAACGACAGTGAAGACAACGAGACTTGCGAACTTCCGCATGTGCAGGCACCTCCCGCGCTGCCTCGGGCTGACGATCGTCGGGACGATGCCCCACGCTCAGTCGGCTGTTCCGCCTATAAGGGGCCTTAATATAGCGGACTCGTCCAGCGCTTGTGAACAGTTGTTCGTCCGAAAAATCCTCCGAAGTGGCAGAAAGGGAGGGATCCATGCTGCTCGTGCATCCCCCTGAAGAGCTCACGGGCCTAGGCCTGCTCCCCGTCGGGTTGTCGCTGCTCGGTGGGCTTGCGGTCGTTGGTGTTGGCGGACTTCTGCCCGGTCGTCGGGCCGGCATTCAGCAGGAACGCGCCGTAGAGGTCAGCCCCCGTACGACCCGAGAAGGCCTTGGCCTCCTCCGGCTCTGGCGCTCCGGGGGTCCCTTCGAATCATGGGTCGGAGGCTTGTCCCGCCCGCAGGTGGCCACGCGCGCGTTTGCCGTCGTCGTCCTCTTCTTCGCCATCGCCGCCGCCAGGGTGGGCCGGGACTTCCAGCTCGAGAACATCGCGCCCGCGCTGGTCATAGGGCTGGCTTGGCCGCTTCTCCTCCTGGGAAGCGCGATTCTCGGTCCGATTTGGCGATGGCTCGACCCCTGGGATGCAGTGGCACGGGCCGTCGAGACTGAGAACGGCGCCGAAACCCCAGGCGAAGACGAGGCGAAGGGGCCGAACCACAGCGTCTGGCCGGCGGTCTTGCCGGCCTTGGCCTGGGCCTGGTACCTCAACGCCTACTCCGGATCCATGGATCCCCGGCCTCTTGGCGCTGCCCTCGCCGCCTACTCCCTGTTCATGGTGGCCGCCTGCGTTGCGTTCGGGCGGCAGTTGTGGCTTTCGCGGACGGAGGTCTTCGGCCTGCTGTTCGGCTGGACCGCTCGGTTGCCGCGTGGGCAACTCGTCTCGTGGCTTCCACCTGCGGGCGCCGAAGCCCTGATCGGAGTGCTGGCCGGCGGGTTCATCTTTGGGAGGATCCGGGTCACGGCCTGGTGGGCGGAGCTCGGGGGCGGCCCTCTCTTCGCTCTCTATTCCGCCGCCGGCGTGTTCGTGTGTGCCGCGTTGGGTGGAGCGCTCCTCTGGTTTCTGGCGCGACGTTCCGCCCAAGTCGGCGCCGTGGGAGCGGCGGCAGCGGCGAGCGTCCCGGCCCTGGTATCGATTGCCCTGGCCGTTTCGATGGCGAGCAGCCGGCTCTTCAACAGCCTCCAGCTGCTGCCGCTCCTCGCCGGCGACCCCTTCGGATTGGGGTGGGACCTCTTGGGAACGGCCGACTGGATCGTGAGTACCGAACCGTTGGGGCATGTCGGATTGAAGGTCGTGCAGATGATCGTTCTCCTCATTGGTCATGTGGTGGGGGCGATCGTCCTCTCCCGCCGGGTGCAACAGCCTGCGCGGGCCCCCGCCCTGGCGGCGCTCGCCCTCCTCTTCGTCCCTACTCTCATCGCAGTTGCCGGAACGCCGTGATCATTCCGGTGTGGCAACCCACGAATGCAGGACCAGCTGATGGCTGATACGGAGGCCTTGACCCTTTCGGCAACCGACCTCGTGGAGGCGGTTCGCTCCAGAAAGCTCACGCCACGCGAGGTAACGGTCGCGTCGCTGGCTCAGATCGAGCGACTGAACCCGAAGGTCGGCGCGTTCGAGCACGTGCGGCGAGAAGAGGCGCTGGCGGAAGCGGAGGCCCTGGAGAGCCGGTCCGACATGGGGGACCTGCCACTTGCCGGCGTTCCCATCGCGATCAAGGACAACGTACCCGTCGCGGGCGAACCCTCCAGGTCCGGCTCGAGGGCTACCTCGCCCGATCCGCAACCGCGCGATCACGAATTGGTCCGGCGGCTTCGTGAAGCCGGGGCCGTCGTGGTCGGAATCACGCGGATGCCGGAGCTCGGCGTGTGGGGGATGACCGACAATGCGTTCGGCACGGCGCGCAACCCGTGGAAGCTCGACCGCACCACCGGAGGGTCGTCGGGTGGAGCAGCGGCTGCGGTGGCATCCGCCATGGTTCCCGTGGCCCACGGCACCGACGGGCTCGGGTCTATCCGCATCCCATCCGCGTGCTGCGGTGTTGTTGGCATCAAACCCGGCTTTGGCACCGTCCCGGCCGGAATCGGCAAGACAAGTTGGTTCGGATGGTCCGAGAACGGCGTCCTGGCGACTACGGTTGAGGACGCGGCGCTCGTCCTCTCCGTGATGGCGCGGGATCCGGAACTTCGAGATCTCTCCGGCATCCGGGGAGTTCTTCGCATTGGTGTCTCCACGCAGTCACCACTGCTGGGAGTGAATGTCGCTCCGGAAATCCGTACAACCGTTGAGGACGCCGCTCAGCTCTTCTCTGCTGCTGGTCACGAGGTCGTGACGGCGAAAATCCCGTACTCAACGAGAAACTTCGTCGGCGGCTTCTGGTGGTACGCAGCGGCCGTGGCCAAGGAGTCCGAAGATTTCGAGGTCGGGAAGCTCGAGCCGCGGACCAGGCGACACGCCGCACTTGGTCGGACCGCACAGCGCCTCGGGCTCATCAAGCCAAACGCCCTTCAACGGTGGCGGCGTGACGCGAAGCAACTCTTCTTAGAGATCGATCTCCTCGTCACGCCCGTGCTACTCAAGACGCCGCCCCGCGCGAACGGATGGCACCGCCGAGGGTGGGCGGTGAGCATGGCGACTCAGGTCGGGTACGCGCCCTTTGCGGCCTGGTGGAACCTCGTTGGTTACCCGGCCGCGTCGGTCCCTGCGGGACTCCACTCAACTGGGGTGCCGATCGGAGTTCAGCTTGTCGGCCGTCCCGGAAGCGAGGCGCTGATCCTCGCAGCGGCAAAGCTGCTTGAGGAGCGGCGACCGTGGCAGCGGCACGCGCCTCTCGCGGAGGCGGATTAAGAAGACACTCCTCCACCTGCAACAAAGAAGAGAGGGCGGCTGTTGCCGCCCTCTCTTAGGCGTTTCCTCAGTGGCGACCGCTAGTCGTCGTCGCGCTCACGCTCGCGGTCGCGTTGGCGTCTGCGTCTCTCGTTCTCCTCGAGGTCCTCTTGCGTTTGCGGGTTCTGGTATGGCTCGGTGTCGGCCCTGAAACGCTTCCCGTTCACCAGGAGCGTGTAGACGTCGAGCCCTCGATTACCGGCTCGGTGGGCGGGGACATCACGCAGAGCTCCCAGTCCGCCGCTCGCATAGATGAAGTTGTTGTGCCAGTACGTCGACCAGTCGTCGGCGCGGCCGTTGCCATCGCCACCCTCTGAATCCCACCAAGCGATCTCATTGGCGACGATTTCATCCGTGGCGATCGGCGGGTTTGCGAGGAGCTTCTTGACCCCCGTGAAGTCGAAGACGGTCGTCCCGCCCTGATACAGGGAGGAGACGCCGATATATCTCCTGTTGTTCTCGATCGGGATGATATTGAAATTGTGCAGCGTGCAGGGCTGAGGGTTCACAACGCGCTCGATCATGTATCGGCCCAAAACCGGCGACGGGTTTCCCGGTTTCACGTTCTTGTGGAACCAGATGTTCCCCTGCGTGTCCTCAGGGCCGTTGCAGCCGGGGGCTAAGCCGCCTCCATGCTCATCGCCGAAGAGGACGACGCGGGCATCCCACGTGTACGTGGACGAGTGGTACAGCTCGACGTTGGGAACGTCGATGTGGGTGTGGCAATCCTCGCCCTGGTTGCGCGGAGCCTGCGGCGTGGGCGCCGGGACGGTGCACGGGTACAGCGGGTTGGAAATGTCCCAGAGCTGCGCCTCCGTCAGGCAGGCGGAGGCAGCTGCCTTGACCTTCGGGTCGGTGAACACGGTGATGTCATGGCAACCGATCGTGCCGGGCAGCGCCTCTCCGAGGCCACCGCTGCCCACGGCCTGCGGATGAATCGGGTGCTCATGGTGAACGCGAGCCTTTTCAGGTGCGCCATTGGGTACGACGATGACCGAGATCCTCGCGTGGGGAACCTTGCACTGCTTCGATGGTCCGAACTCCTCCGCGGGGTCAAAGTCATACTGCGCCCCGATCGGGTACGACGACACGTAGATGATGGCCCGGTTGTTCTTGTTGTCCCGAATCAGGGTGTGGGTGTGGGAGCCGCAGTCCGTGTACACACCCTTGACGAACTTGGGCTTCGCCGGGTTCGTCACGTCGATGATCCGAATCCCTTCGAAGAGGGTCGGGGTCGTCGGCTGGAGCGCGGTCGATACTCCAGTGCTGTCGCATTCGGGCTTGTTCTGCGCCGAGTCGATGGAGCGGAACAGAAGAAGTCGATTCCCGGCCTTGTGCAACGAGACGTCTCCCTGCCCCCCGTTACACGGGTAATCGACCAGCTCCTTTGGTGATGCGGGGTTCGAAATGTCGAACAGCCGAAACCCGTCGTAGGTTCCTTGGGCGGCGATCCGTCCCCAGAACGCGAGGTCGGTGAAGGTGCGATCGTCCTCACCTTCACCCCTGTTCGCGACATGCCGCATGTTCTCGTGCGGGTCATTGCTATGGTTGGCGATCGCCGGCGACCCAAATAGGGCAAGCAGCAACACCCCGAAATAAGCAGGGATAACGAGCAGTCGTTTCACTGATGGCACCTCCTGAGAAGTTCGCCCGCCTGCATGTGCAAACTGCGTTATACGCTGAGTAGGCGCGAAATGTCTAGTCCCTCTCCGCTAGGGAGAACGCCTGATGCGGCTCTCGGCGGTGGTGCTGGCGAAGAAAAGAGGGCGGCCCCGAAGACCGCCCTCTCGCTCTTCATCGCTTGTCGTCTTCTCGCCGCTAGGGCGTTCCGCTCCCGAGGACGTGGAACGGCGCTGTCGCGTCGGCCTGCTCCGAGTTCCCAACCACGACGCGTGTGAGCGGAACTGGGTCGGACAGGTTTCCGAAGAGGTACGTCGACAGCCCGGTGATGTGATTCAGCGCATTCCCCGGCGTGATCCCGAGGCTGCTAGCGCTCACTGTCATCGTTATGGTGCACGGCACAGGAGTCGGGGTTGCGAAGCAGTTCCCACCCAGCGTGCCCTCTGTCCTGTCATTGAAGTCGAGAGACGTGACAGTCACATTGACGTGATCCATCGTTCCGCCCTCGACCCGCGGTGGGCCATCCGGCGGGTTATCGCGGTAGGCGATGAAGAACCTGTTCGACGGTCCGGTAGGCGAGGCGGGGTCTGCCGCGGCCCAGAATTCGGCCCCCCATAGGCCGCCGGTCGTCGTGAGTTCCGGAAGGACCCCGCCGCACGCGGCGGCGGCCGCAGCGGATGGCGCCCCATTGAGCGTGAGATTGACGGTGATCAGGTCATTCTTCCGGTCCACGCTCGTAGCCAGCACATCCATTCCCGGGCACGAGCCCTTCGGTAATCCCGCCGTGTCGAACACGTCGCCGGCCCGATCTGTCACCGAGTGGTTCCGAATAGGCCATTCGTTTACCAAGGTGATCGTCTGGTTCTTGAAGACGCTGGCGCCCGAAATCTGACGGGTCACGAGGTCTTGCGTGTCGCTTGACCGTCTTCGGTTGTCATCCGAGTAAGCGATCAAGGCAGCTCCGCGGCTGTCGACGTCCACCGTGAAGAAGTCCAATAGGTCGCGGTCTCCCTCACAGGCAAGGCCCGACGTGCAGATCTGCCCGAGGTGGTGCGGCTGCGGCGTCACCTGCACGGTATTGAAGTTCGGGCCGGTGTTGAGGGCGTTCAGCGACTGCGCGAAGTAGACGTTCCAGACGGACGGGTTCGGGCTCCCGCCGCATGGCTCGTTCGGGTCCTCGCACGGATTGCCCTCGGCGTCGAGGAACCCGATGTTCGAGTTGATCCCGGTGTTCGCCTTGTAGTAGACGAGGTCGACGCGGCCAGCGTCGCCCGCGACCATCCACGGGAACACCGCACTGTCTCCGGTCTCCTTCGTCACGTTGATCGGCGGAGACCAGGCAACCCCGCCGTCCGTCGAGAACGCGTAGAAGACGTCCTGCTCGCGGATCGACTGCTTCCGCTCCTCGTGCTTCCTGGTTGCCTGGGTCGACTCGGTCGGCCCACCCTGGGTTTCGGACCACGTGAAGTAGAGGTTCCCGGCCCGGTCGATCGTGAGCTGCGGGAAGATGTTTACGGGGTTGTTTCCGGGCGGCCGCGTCGCAACGTGGTGTCGGGTCCACGTTTCACCGCCGTTCACCGACTTGGCGATCCACAGCTGCCACTCGTCGATGCCGAAGATGCCGGTCCCGAGCGGATCGCTCGCGATGCGTCGAATGAACGGGATGTAGGCGGCGTGCGACGGTGGCCGCGTCGCGGTTCCCTCATTATC
>JALYGK010000029.1 GCA_030777105.1 Actinomycetota bacterium
CCGCAGCTCCCGCGACATCTCGGGGTTGGCGTGATCGCACAGCGCCCGCCACAGCTGAAGCATGGTCTTGTCGCCGCGGTCCGACCGCCACACGATCCGGTCCAGAAAGCGCGACTGCCGAAAGCCCTGAAACGCCCGGGCCCACAACTCCTCGTACTCGCGCGGCGCCGTGTCGCCTTTCTCCAGTACCGGAAACCGTCCGAGCGTCCGCTTCGCCTTCAGGGCGTAGATGTTCGGCCATTCGTTGTCCGGCTCGTTGATCCACGTGACGCCGGGTGCGACGCTCAGCGCCCAGGCGACCCACGTGGTGCCGGTCCTGGGCGCGCTCGCGACAAAGAGAGGTCGACCACTGACCATGGCAGTGGACTAGCGTAGGGCTTGATGCGCTCGGTAACGGGGTTGCTGGTGCTGGCGCTGCTGGTGGGGTGCGGCGGCGACGGAAACCCGACTCCACGGTCGCAGACCCGCGGGGTCGCCCCAGCCGAAGAGGAGGGCGAGGAGGCGCTTCGGGAGATCCCGCCTGAAGACCGCCTCGCCGTGGTGCAGATCGGCGTTGCGGCCGGGAACCTCAGGTCGGCGGCAGCGCTGGTCAAGCTTCGCGACCTGATTCGCCCCCGCGATACGGTGACGCTACGGCGCCTGCGGGAAAACGTTCGGAGGCTTCGACCTCGGGACCTGATCCTTCAGCAGCTTCGCGCGCTGACGATCAAGGAGCTGAACCGAGCTATCCGAGCCCGAAAAGACCTCGAATCTGCCCGGAGATCGGTCCCGTCCACCCTGGCCGGTGTCGACGAGATCGCGAACGGACTGCGGGCCTACGTATCCATTCATCCCGAGGCCGGAGCGCTCGTCCCCGAATGAAGCAGCGAATTCCTCAACCCCATGGACACCCGTGAAGGAATAGGGGGAGAATGAGCGTCTTCATGCAGATCTCCCGCGCCCGCTCCACGCTCATTGCGATCTCGGCCGTGCTCGCCTTGGTGTCTCCCGTCACGTCCATTGCGGTAGCTCAAAGCCCGCCGAACCCGCCCCCGCCCGCTCCGCAGCCTACCGGAGACAATCCTCAGTCCCTTGCCGACGGCTGCCAGCGAGACGCGGCGGCCATCCTCGCGCAGCAGACTCCGGAGTGGGTCTACGTCTACAACACGCCGCCCGACCAGCCGCCACCGCCACCGCAATGGATGAGCGGCGTCGTCGACTCGTACAACCACAGGTTCGAGGCCGTCCACACGGCCGGAGCCGACTTCCCGTTCGGGCACGACGCGTACGACTTCATCATCAACGTCGTTCCCGATCCGGAATACAGGTTCCTGATGGCCGGGAATGACGGATCCGACGGGAACCCGAAGACCGGGAACTACCCCGGGAATGGGGAGGAAACCGCCCGGATGCATACGGAATGGGAGGACCTCACCGTTCCGTATTTCGTCTGGCCGGAGCCCGGTAACCGCGTCACTATGAAGGGATCCTGGACGTGGGACTGCGGCCACTGGGGAACCCCGACCACCATCTTCAGCCCGGACTACTTCCTTCCACAGGTGGGACAGCCGTGCCCGTTGATGCCGCCGGCGCCCGAGCCGATCAGCGATCCCGACCAGTGCGATCCCACCGGGGAGCGAACGGAGTTCCACCCTTCCCGGGCGATCTTCGTCGAGCGACAGCAGCAGCCGGACAGCGACTTCCCGGTCGAACCGAACAACCCGCCGGGGACGAATCCCTACAGCGCTCTGGGAAACAACCCGAACAGCCCGTTCGGAGAAAACGAGGGCGATGTCTTCGTCTCCACGGACAAGACCCGCGCCGGCAAGCACGTGGACTGCGCCCACAAACATCCGCCGCCAACACGGACCGTGGCCTATCCTCCGGAGTTCAACGCGTGCGTGAATGTCCTGGAGCCGAACTGGCAGGACGTGTCGGGGCACTACGAGTTCGTCCTCAAGGCGCCGCCGAAGCCAACACCGGACGCGCACCTAACGTTCCGCGCGGAGCGCCAGCCCGAGTCCACGGCCAACGCCCCTGCTCCAACGCTCACCCCGACTGCCGCCGGCGATGGGGTTCGGATTAGCTTCGACCTCACGTCGCCCGAGAACGTCCGCCTGGTCCTGGGCTACAAGATCTTCGTGGGATGGGACGTCCTACCCCCAGAGCAGGTTCCCACCCACCTTCGCGTGACCTTCGACGAGCTCAAAATCCACCGGGCGATGGATCCGGGGTGCGAGCTTGGCGCACCGGCGCCGGGCTGTCAGGACCAGTCGACGCGGACGAACCAGGAAACGAAGGCCCCCGGCGACTACAACATCTACTGGGACGTCAATGGGATCTGGGGGTACTGGCCCTGTGATGACAGCAAGGTCGACCCTCCGGAATGCGGCCGCCTCAGGCCTCACCCCATGGATGCGGGCAATCCGGAACCTGCGCCGGGCGAACTGCTTGTGAATGACGGCGAGTCCCGCGAGGGAACTCAGTCCGTCGACCTGTATGTACCTCCGGGCAAGGGATGGCGGCTCTTCGTCCACGGCCGCGAATGCGACATCAACGCCGTGGATCCTTCTCACCCGTTTCGAGACTGTCCGACCAATGAGGAGCTCGCCGACAACAACGATGTGCCGGGATTGATTGAGGACGTCTATCCCTCAGCGGAGGCGTCGCTCGGGACTCATACGTCCCACGCTCTCACGCGGAGCGGCGATCCGACGTCGACGTGTCCGGACACGAATCCCCAGGGCTGCTACAGCGTCACGTACACCGTCACGGAAGTGGATGACGCGGCCTCACGGGTACGCCTTCCGAAAGCCGATCTTTCTCTCACAAAGAACGATTCTCCGGATCCTGCCTACGTGGGACGTCGCCTGACGTACACGCTTGAGGTGCAAAACAACGGTCCGCACAGTGCCGCCGGCGTCGAGCTGATCGATTCGCTGCCGAAGTCCGTCAGGTTCCGCCGAACGACGTTTTCACAGGGCAGTTGCACATACGCATCGAGAACGCACGCGGTCAACTGCGCCATCGGCACCATTGAGGATGGAGCAACCGCGACGGTGCGCGTGATCGTCAAGCCAACTCGGAAGGGCCCGGCCACGAACAGGGCTTCGGTCTCGGCAACCAGTCCTGAGGATCCGAACACTGCGAACAACACCGCAGCTGAGAGGACGAGGGTAAGGCCGCCACCGGACGACTGACGGTCTGGCCTGTGTGGGCGGGCAACCCGACATTCTTCATCCCTGGTGCGCCGAAGGCCGGGACGAGCACGCTCTACCAGCACCTCCGGGTTCACCCCGACGTCTGCATGAGTGAACCGAAAGAGCCGAGCATCTTCTTCGGGCACTTCGGAGACCGGGAGTACGTAGAGGCGTGCTTCCGGCATCGAGCTGCTGAGCGCGTGTTCGGCGACGCCACCGCCACGTACATGATTCAGCCGGACGTTCCGCGGCGGATTCACGACGCTGTGCCTGATGCGCGGTTCATCATCGCCCTGCGCGAACCGATCGCCCGTGCCGTGTCTCAATACGAGTTCCGCGTGCAGAAAGGCGCGGAAGTGCGCACATTCGCCGAGATCGTGAAGCGAGGGCTCGACGAAGAAATTCTCAGCTTCAGCGCCTACGGCACTCACTTCAGCCGGTTCTTCGCGTTGTTTCCGATGGACCGGTTTCACTTCGTCGAAAGCAACGACCTGGCGAGAGATCCAGAGGCTGCGATGGCCAGTGTCTACGAGTTTCTCGGCGTAGAACCGATCCCAATCACCGAAGAGGTTCGCAACAACGTCACCAGGGCGCCCGGAAGCGAAGGCACGAGGCGAATCCTGTCCTACGTTCGGAAGACCCGAGTGCAGCGGCTGCTCCCGCGCTCTATGCGACCCAATATGCGCCGGCTGGCGTCGAAGGTCATGGCACTCGGCTCGACTGGCTCGAGAACCGAGCTACGGCCTCATGAGCGAGAGCGGCTCATCGAACTGTTCGAGCCCGAGGTCGAAAAACTCGATGCAGCCACCGGAGTCTCCTTCCCAGCCTGGCGAGAGGCGTGGGCTCGCGTCTGACGTAGAGGTGTAGCCGGCAAGAACGCCGGTCACCCTGGCGGAACGCTTTCGCACGACTGATTGACCCGCGCCCGAGGGATATTCCCGAACCTCGCCCACGACCGCGTCACGTTGCTGGACGCGCGCGCACTCCGGCTATCATCCTGTTTCCCGGAACCGCAGACGCGGTGATGATGGGAATTCATGATGGAGGACCGTTCCTACACCGTCGCGAACGACCGTGAGCGCGAGCGTCTGCGCGCACTCGTCGAAAGGCTGGACGACGATGCGCTCAGCGCCCGAGTAAACGAATACTGGACCGTCGCAGGAGTCCTCGGACACATCGCGTTCTGGGATATCCGCGTCCTGCTTCTTGCCGACAAGGTCGAGCGGGGCGAACCGTTTGGGCCGGAGGACCAGGAGCCCGAGGGCGATTGGCTGAACGACGCGATGCGTCCGTTGATCCATGCGATCCGGCCAAGGGACGCGGCGGATCTCGCTCTGAGGATCGCAGAGGAGACGGACGCGCGCGTCGCCCAACTACCGCTGGACCGGCTGTCACCGCGCGACCCCGACAGCCCGCTCTACGCCATACGCGCCGACCACCGCGGCGAGCACCTCGACGAGATCGAAGCCGCGCTCCGGGGTCGCTAGCACCGCGGGGTCCCGTTCTGGACGAAGGTCACCAAGACTCTGGTGCTCTCGGGCTCAAGGGACATATCTCAACGCTCGCACAACGAAGCGTGCTGTTTGCCGCGTCAGGAGCGGTAGGGGTGGGATTTGAACCCACGAGGGGCTTGCACCCCTAGCGGTTTTCGAGACCGCCGCCCTAGGCCAGACTAGGCGACCCTACCGGCGGCGATTTTACTGGATGCCCTTCGGCGGCCTCGGTCGCTTCGCGGCGAAGAAGTCCTTCAGGAGCGCCGTCGACTCAACCGCGCGCACACCGGTCGTCACGTTCAGCCGATGATTCAGTCGCGAATCGCGAACGATGTCGCCGAGCGACCCGGCGAACCCACCTTTCGGATCGCGCGCGCCGTACACCAACCGCTCCACTCGAGCCAGCACCATCGCCCCCGCGCACATCGGACACGGCTCGAGGGTCACGTACATCGAGCAGCCGGTCAGGCGCCAGGTTCCGAGCTTTTCCGATGCGTCACGAATTGCCAGCAGTTCGGCGTGAGCGGTTGGGTCCCGCGTCAGCTCCCGTTGGTTGCCTGCCGCAGCAAGCACCTCGTCCTCACGGACCACGATCGCACCCACCGGCACGTCGCCCCACTCGAGGCACTGTTTCGCTTCCTCCAGAGCGAGATCCATCCACATCTCATCGAGCGTGCGTCGTCGACCTTCCATCGGGATGAATTCTCGTTCAACCGGCACGCGGTGAGGGGGAGGTTCGGTCGGCAGGAAGTGCGACGCATCGGACCGAAGATTCGCCGTGTGGTCTCCCTACAGAACGGCCTCTTCGGCCTCTTTGCGCTTCCTGGAGATCTGAAGCGCCAGCGCCAGCGAGATACCGCCCAGAATGAGGAGCGTCCCCAGCAGCGCCACGGCTGCTTCCGGCCAGAGGACGAAGACGTACGCCATGCCAGCAACGAGAGCGACGACGGCGACCGCCCACGTCAGGATCACAGCCGCCGTCGAGAGAACGTCCCCGTCCTTCAACGAGGAGGTCGTCCGCCCGATCGCCTGTGCCAGCCGGTAACGCGTGGACTTCGAATACCTCACCGACCTGTGCGCGTTCTTGCCATAACGCGCGACGAGCTCGTCGGGGACGTGGTCCGGGAGGAAACCGTACGAATCGGCTCGTGAATCCCCGCTTCTTGCCATGATGCGACCTCCTTCTGTCGTCAAGCTGCGGGCGCTCCGCGGGCAACTTCGGAGGTGCCCTCGCGGGGAACGGGCAACGTAGCACGCTCGGGGGACACGTTGGAAGGTCTACGGGCTAGGCCTTTGGTCCTATTCTGCTGCGGTGCAGGGGAGAACCAAGGTGGGCCCAAGGGGTAAGAACGAGGCATGAGCAATCGAGCCGGCGGCATCGGCACCGCAGAGGATCTGATCCCGGACACTCCGACGCTTCCGCGCGTGGCAGAAGCAGCGAAGGAGTGCAAGGCGTGTCGCCTGTGGGAGCGAGGGACGCAGACGGTGTTCGGTGAGGGCGCCGAAGGCGCCGAAGTTCTCATGGTTGGTGAGCAGCCGGGAGACAAGGAGGACGTGGAGGGCCGACCGTTCGTCGGGCCGGCAGGCAAGCTGCTCGACCGCGCCCTGGAGCAAGCAGGAATCGACCGCGACAAGGTGTACATCACGAACGTCGTGAAGCACTTCAAGTGGACGCCGAAGGGCAAGAAACGAATCCACAAGAAGCCGGCCGCCGACGAGATCGCGGCATGCCGCCCCTGGCTCGGCGCGGAAGTTCAGCTGGTCAAGCCGAAGGTCGTCGTGTGCCTCGGTGCCACGGCAGCCCAAGCGCTCATCGGCAGGACATTTCGAGTCACGCAGTCCCGGGGGCAGTTCCTGCCGTCGGAACTCGCTCCGGTCATCACCGCCACCGTCCACCCCTCCTCCATTCTTCGGGCGCCAGATGACGAATCGCGCGACATGGAGATGAAGCTCTTCATCGAGGACTTGAGGAAGATCGCGCAGAAGCTGAAAGAGCAGTCCGCGGCCTAACGAGACTCAGCTAGCCGCGGGGCGAGCCTTCTCCTGCAGCTGATTCTTCAGCACCACGAGGAGGATCGCCTCCTCCCGACGGAGACCTTCGATCCACTCCTTCACCGACTCCTCCGCCTGGTGCCAGATGCCAACCAGCGAACCATCGAGATAGGCCTCGATCACCTCCGGGTGGACGTATGAGCTTCTGCACACCGCGGGTGTGTTGTTGAGCTCCTCGGCCACCTGCTTGATGGCCTGCACGACGTTCGACTTCGCTTCGGTCTGGTTGGCGAACCGGCCGCGCTGGACCAGCGCTTCAGCCGCGAGGACCGTGCCGCCCCAGGTCCGGAAGTCCTTCGCGCTGAACTCCTCACCGCTGATCTGCCGGAGATAGTCGTTGACGTCGCCGGATTCGATGGTTCGCTGCTCGCCGTCTTCGTCGACGTACTGGAAGAGCTCCTGGCCGGGAAGGTCCTGGCACCGCTTCACGATCCGCGCGAGGCGCCGGTCCTCCACCGCAACCTTGTGCACTTTCCCGCCCTTACCTCGGAAGCGGAATCGAAGCTCCGAGCCGGCCACATCAACGTGCCGGTCCTGGAGCGTGGTCAGGCCGAAGGAATCATTGATCCGGGCGTACTCCTGGTTCCCGACCCTTAGAAGTGTGGTGTCCAGGATCCGGATGACGGCGGCGAGAACCTTCTCTCGAGGAAGTCCGTCCTTGGAGAGGTCGGCCGAGACCCGCTCCCTGATTGCCGGCAGCGCTTCACCGAACGCCGTGATCTTGTGGTACTTCGTCTCGTCCCGGATCTGACGCCACAGCGCGTGGTAGCGGTACTGCTTGCGGCCACGCGCGTCCCGTCCGGTGGCCTGGATGTGGCCACGCGCGTTGGGACAGATCCACACGTTCGTCCACGCCGGCGGGATCGCCAGCGACTTGATCCGAGCCAGCTCGTCGCGATTTCGAACGCGGCGTCCGTTCGGCCCCGTGTACGTGAAGCCACGGCCGACGCGCCGCCGAACGATTCCGGGACCGAGATCGCTGACGTACCGAAGCCCCGCCGCTCGCGCAGACTGAAGGGGCTCGAGGTCCTCTGAAGGAACAGCCGTGGGCTTCTCGGAGACAACCTTGAGCAGCCGCTGCGCTTGCGCCCGAGTCTTCCGTCGCTTCTTGGGGAGGGCCGTGGACTGAGCCATTGCTCGTTCCCTATACCCGCTTCAGTCCACGTCGAGTCGGGCCAGGTCCTCCGCAGTCTCGCGCCGCAGGATCAGCCGCGCGTTGCCTCCCCTGACCGCGACGACCGCCGGACGCCCAACCTTGTTGTAGTTGCTCGACATGGAGTACTCATACGCGCCCGTCGACGTCAACGCGATGAGGTCTCCTCGTTTGAGGTCAGCGGGAAGCGGAACGTCGCGAGCGAGCACATCTCCAGACTCGCAGTGCCGTCCAACCACGGTAACGACTCGTGACTCAGCCGCGCTCTGCCGCGACACGAGCGAGACGTTGTAGCGCGAACCGTAAAGGGCTGGACGGATGTTGTCCGACATCCCGCCGTCAACAGCGACGAACGTTCGAACGCCCGGGACTTCCTTGATTGAACCCACTCGGTAGAGCGTGATTGCAGCTCCTGAGGTGATGGCGCGCCCGGGTTCGACGACGAGCTCCGGAACCGACAGACCTCGAGTGCCGCACCCGGAAGCGAGGGTCTCCTGAAGCTCTCCACCCAGGGCGACCGGGCCCACCGGCAGCTCTTCGGTGTACATCACGCCCATCCCGCCACCGAGGTCCAGGACCCGCGCTTCGAACCCGACCGCTTTCCCGGCCTCCACCAGGAAGTCCAGCGCGGCGTTGAGTCCGAGGAGATAGGGCTTCGTCTCCAGAAGCTGTGATCCAAGGTGCAGATGAACCCCGTGCACGTCCAGCGCAGGGAGCGCCAGCGCTCGCTCGAGCGCATGCATGGCAAGGCCGTCTGCGAGCGGGGTTCCGAACTTCGTATCCGGTGCGCCCGTGGCGACGTACCGGTGAGCATCCACGTCGATGCCGGGCGCCAGACGGAGCAGGATCGGCTGCCTTCTTCCCGCTCGTTCTGCGTACCGCGCGATCCGCGGAAGCTCCTCTTCGTTGTCCGCGATGACCAGCCCTATGCCTGTGGCGGTCGCGTGCTCAATCTCTTCGTCGCTCTTGTTGTTTCCGTGAAGGGCGATCGACTCCGGTGACGCTCCGGCGCGCAAGCACGCCTCGGACTCACCTCCGGTCGCAGCGAGCAACGCGAGACCCTCGCCGTTAACCATGCGGATGAGCGCCCTGGCGGGAAACGCCTTGACCGCCCACAGCACTCTCGGGAAGGCCGTACGGAACTCACGGCAACGAGCGCGGACGTGGTCTTCGTCGACGACCACCAGCGGAGTCCCGAACTCCTCCGCCAGGCGATTGGCGAACTCGGCATCGATCATCGCGATCAGTATGGGGTAGACCCTGGAGGCTTTCGATAGATCCGGTTCCGATTTGCCAGAGGTCGGCTCAGCTCTCCGCGCTAATCATCGTTGCTGCGAGCGCTCGCAGGTCCGCGACCGTAACGGCCATCACGAACATTGACAGATTCGTCCCCGGCTGCCGCCAGACAACCCCGTAGAGGGTGTTACCGGCCTGACGAACTTCAAACTGGAGGACAGGCCGGCCGGCAATCGTTCCTCGTTGGGGTGGACGTCCGCTCCGCTCGGAGATTCCGCGTGCGACTCCCTCCATGAAATCGTCCCCGACGAAGGCCTCGGGCGGCGCGGTGATGGCCAGGGAGAACCCGATAGGCGTTTCAGCTTCCATAACCACGCGTGCCGCCACCTCTGCGAACGGAGCGTCTCGCCTGATGATTCGTTCAATTTCTGCGGTTAATTCTCTGTCGCGAATCGGCTCGAACCGATACGAGATCGTGGTTGGAAAGGCACTTTCCGGCTCGACCTCGACGATGCGCGCGACCTGCTCAGCCTCTTGAGCGGCCTGCTGAACCCTGGCTGCGACGCCTAAGAGAAAGAGCAAGACGGCCAGGACGGCTGGTATCCGCCAACGCGTCGATCCTCGCCTGCGGAGCCGAAGCGCCCAGAACGCGAGAAGTAAAGGAACGACAATCAGGATGAGCAGAGCACCGATGAGCCGGCCGAGCTCATACGCGGTCAAGACCAGATCCTACGCATGTCGAGAGCACAGTCCGAATTTTGCATCCTTGTCGCGCTTCATGCCGTTGGGCTGCCAGGCCGGCTTGACCCATTGATGCATACGCCGGAAATGCGGCAAATTCCGGCCTGAACCTCGCGTCTACTCCGCGACGCGACGGACGGCCAGGACCGCGTTGTGGCCACCGAACCCGAAAGAGTTCGAGAGCGCCACTCGCACATCTCGCTTCCGAGCCTGATTCGGCGTGTAGTCGAGGTCGCAGTCCGGGTCCGGCGTCTCCAGGTTGATCGTCGGCGGGACAGTTCCCTCGTGCACCGCGAGCGCCGCAGCCGCGGCTTCCACTGCACCAGCTGCCCCGAGCAGATGACCCGTCACCGACTTGGTCGAGCTGATCGCGACCTTGCCAGCGTGTTCTCCGAGCGCCTTCTTCAGCGCTCGGGTCTCAGCCACGTCGTTGAGCGGCGTCGACGTACCGTGAGCGTTGACGTGATCAACGGCTTCGGCCGGCTCGCCCGCGTCTGAAAGCGCCGCTTGCATCGCCGCCACTGCGGCCGCACCGTCGGGCTCGGGCTGGGTCACGTGATGCGCATCCGCGGACGCGCCGTATCCGGCCACTTCGGCGTACACGCGCGCTCCTCGAGCCGCGGCACGCTCCGCCTCTTCCAGGACCAGAACACAGGCGCCTTCCGAAAGGACGAAACCGTCCCGCTCCGCGTCGAAGGGACGCGACGCTCGCTCTGGTTCGGGATTTCGGGACAACGCCCCCATCTTTGCGAACGCGGCCATGGCGATCGGCACGACCGCCGCCTCGGTTCCCCCCGCAAGACAGATGTCGGTCAGTCCTTCGCGGACGTAGCGGAACCCCTCGCCGACCGCGTGAGCGCCCCCGGCGCACGCCGTGACGATGCACATGTTCGGGCCGGTGAGCCCGAGGTCCATGGCGACGTGTGCGGCCGCGGCGTTCGGCATCATCGCCGGCACCGTGAACGGGGAGACGCGGTCCGCTCCCCGCGAAACCAGAACCTCCACTTGCTCACTGAACGTGGCGATGCCGCCGATGCCGGTGCCCATGAGGACGGCCGCCCGCGACGGCTCAACGTCAGGTGAACCGGCGTCCTCCCACGCGAGCCGGGCGGCGGCCGACGCGAAATGCACCACTCGGTCGGTTCGCCGGGCGTCCCGCCGCTCCATCCAGTTGGTTGGATCGAAGTCCCGAACCTCACCCGCGATGCGCACCGGGTAGTCCGTGGCGTCGAACAGCGTCACGGGTCCGATGCCGGAGCGCCCGGCGGCCACCGAGGACCAGAACGGCTCGACGCCGATCCCCACCGGCGTGACCGGGCCGATCCCGGTGATCACGACGCGGCGGCGGTTCACGCCGCGCCCAACTTCGCCGCAACGAGCTCGACGGCTTCTCCGACGGTCTCGACGTCCTCCATCTCCTCCTCGGGGATCTTTATCCCGAGGGCGTCTTCCAGAGCGAGCGTCGCCTCGACCAGATCCAGCGAGTCGACGTCCAGGTCCTCACGAAACCGCGTGGCGGTCGTCACCTGATCGCGATCGACCTGAAGCTGCTCAGAGAACAGCGTCCGAACCTTCTCCTCCACTTCGCTCCTGTTCACCGTTCCTCCTTTCCGCCGGTCCTTCGCCGGTCTAGGCAGTCAGTCCTCCATCCACCGTCAGCACCGAGCCGTTCACGTACGACGCCGCGTCGCTTGCCAGAAAGCCCACCGCTGCGGCCACTTCACCCGGTTGCCCCAGACGCCCTGCCGGCGTGGACGCCACCAGTGCGTCTCGCTGATCCGGCGCCATCGCGCCGGCGATGTCCGTCTCGATCAGACCGGGGCAAACGGCGTTCACCGTGATCCCCTTGCGGCCCACTTCTCGAGCCAGAGAACGCGTGAAGCCGACCAGTCCCGCCTTCGAAGCGGCGTACGCGGTCTGCCCGGCGTTTCCACGGAGGGCGACGGCGGAGGCGACGTTCACGATTCGCCCGTGCCGCGCCCGAATCATTCCGGGGAGGGCTGCCCGCGCGCACAGGAAGGCGCCCCGAACGTTCACGGCGAGCGTCCTGTCCAGTTCATCAGGCGGGTAGGTCACTGCGAGCCCGTCCCTGCTGATGCCGGCGTTATTGACCAGAACCAGCGGTGGCCCCGCCCACTCCGTCACCTGGCGGAAAAGCTCCTCGACGTCCGCTGCGTCGGCGACGTCCACGCGAAACGCCGCAGCGGCGCCGCCGGCCGATTCGACGCGCTCGACGGTCTCCTTGGCGGCAGCGTCGTCGGCGAGGTAGCCGCACGCGACCGCGAATCCGTTCGCGCCGAGGCTCTGAGCGACGGCTCGTCCGATTCCGCGGGATCCCCCGGTGACCAACGCGACCGTCGTCACCGTGGTGCCCTCGGAGCAGTCCAGCGGATGAGGTTCGCCCCCCACGACAGCCCGGCCCCAAAGGCGACCGTGAGCACCGTGTCGCCCGGCGCG
>JALYGK010000030.1 GCA_030777105.1 Actinomycetota bacterium
GCCCTTCCTCGATCACCGCGGCGGCGTCCTCGTCGACGGCCGCGATGAACAGGGCCTCCTTGTTCGGAAAGTACGCGTAGGCCGCCGTGCCGCTCAGGTGAGCGTCACGAGCGATCTCCGCAACGGAGGTTCGCCGGTACCCATCCCGGCCGAACCGCGCGATGGCCGCTTCGAGCAGCACCTGGCGGGTACGTTCTCCCTTGGTCGCCAGGCGATCCGGGGTCTCAGCCATGATGGGAGCATAGGGTTTCTGACGATTTGAGTCAATTGCTCAATTCGTCTAGAATGCGGCGCATGCCAGAGGTGCCCCACACCAAAGCCGCCGTCATCGGAGCCGGGTTCGCCGGGATCGGCGCCTCGATCGTCCTCGGCAAGGCCGGGGTCGACCATGTCGTCCTGGAGCGGGCCGATGAGATCGGCGGAACGTGGCGGGACAACGGTTACCCCGGCTGTCGGTGCGACGTGCCGTCGCATCTCTACTCCTATTCGTTCGCGCTGAACCCTGAATGGAGCGAGACGTACTCAGGGCACGACGAGATATGGGAATACCTGCGCCGCGTCGTCGACGAATTCGGCGTCGCCCAGCGCATCCTGTTCAACCACGACGTCCTCGACGCCGCATGGGACGACGAACGCCAGCGCTGGCGCCTTTCGACGAGCGCCGGCGAACGAACCGCAGACATCCTGGTGATGGGAACCGGCCCGCTGGCCGAACCGTCGTTCCCCGACATTCCGGGAATCGAGACGTTCCAGGGAACGGCGTTCCACTCGGCGAAGTGGCCGGCCGACCACGACGTCACGGGGGAACGAGTGGCGGTGATTGGAACCGGCGCGTCCGCGGTTCAGATCGTTCCGGAGATCCAGCCGAAGGTCGAGCGGCTCACGGTCTTTCAGCGAACCGCGCCGTGGGTCCTCCCCCACACCAACCGCCGAATCACCGACTTCGAGCGGGCCGTGTATCGAAACTTTCCGCCGGCCCAGCGAGTGGCTCGGGGCTTCGTCTACTGCTCGCGCGAAGTCGTCGGCGGAATGCTGGTGAACAACGGCCGCGGGCTGCGAGTCGCGGAGAAGCTGGCGTATCGATGGCTGGAGCGGCAGGTCCCCGACCCGGAGCTCCGAGCGAAGGTGACGCCCGACTACCGCCCGGGATGCAAGCGACTCCTCCCGACCAACGACTGGTATCCGGCCATCCAGCAGCCGAACGTCGATCTCGTGACCGAGAAGATCATCGAGATCGGCCCCCGCCACATCGTCACGGCAGACGGAGCAGAAGTCGAAGTCGACACCATCGTCTTCGCCACCGGCTTCCACGTCACCGACAACCCGGCGCTGCACAGGATCCGTGGTCGCGACGGACGCTCGCTGGCGGAGCACTGGGCCGATACCGGTATGCGCGCGTACCTCGGGACCACCGTGGACGGGTTCCCGAACATGTTCTTCCTGGCGGGCCCCAACACCGGAATCGGTCACACGTCGCTGGTGTTCATGATCGAGGCGCAGCTGGCCTATCTCGCCGGCGCGGTGAAGGAAATGCGACGTCGCGGCGCGGCGTCGATCGAGGTTCGAAAGCCGGTTCTCGACGCGTACGCCGCAGAGATCCAACGCAAGGCCGCGAGAACCGTATGGAACACCGGCGGGTGCGCCAGCTGGTACCTCGACGCGGAGGATCGAAACACCACGATCTGGCCGGACTACACGTTCCGCTTCAAGCGCCGAACTCGCCGCTTCGACCCCGAGTCCTACGTGTTCAAGAGGCGAGGGCCTGTAGTCTCTGGCGCGTGACCGAGGCGCTGGTCGATCTCTTTCGCCACAACCGGTGGGCCAACGAACAGATCGTCGACTATTGCCGACGGCAACCCGACGAGCTTCTGGACGGCAAGGTGGCTGGAACGTTCGGAACGCCGCGCGCCACGCTGATGCACTTCCTCGCCTCCGAGGAGTGGTACCTGTTCCGGCTGACCGGCAAGAAGTTCGAGGATCTGCTCGAAGAGGAACATCCGTTTCCCGGCTTGGACGACCTGGCACGCCGTGCAAGACGCAGCGGAGAAGCGATCATCGAAGCGGCGCAGACCACGACGTACGGCCGGACCTATCGAACGATGCCGGATGAAGAAGGAAAGGTCTACGAGGTCCAGGTGCCGATGGTGCTGGTACAGGTCATCAACCACGCCACCGAACACCGTGCTCACATCGTGACGACCGTGTCCGCGTTGGGCGGTGAGCCCGTCGAGGTTGACGGGTGGAGATGGGGACTCGCGACCGGCGTGATGAAGGACGTCACGTCAGACGCGTAGTCGAAACGGCTCGGCTTTGAAATTCGAGCCACGCGCGCTCTTGATGGCGGCCGACGACTTCGTCGCGCGCGCTCCCGAAAGCGACGTCCACGCCGCCTTGGCGATCCTCACGGCCCACGCGGCTCTCGAGGCGTTCGTGAACGAGACCGGAGCCCGAGAGGTCTCGAGCTTCAACATGCGCGCTCGGTTCCTCCCGAAATGGCACGACCTTTGTCAGCGGGTTCTCGGCCGCCAGCTTGACGCCGCTCCGGATCTCGAGCGGCTTCAGGCCATCCGAGATGCCATCGTCGGGTATCAAGGCCAGCCCGAACGGCTGGACCGCCGAGCAGAAACACCCGAACCAACGCTTCCCGACCACGTGAACGCCGAGACGGCCAGATGGGCAGTGGCGACTGCGCGGAACATCATCTCCGAGTTCCAACAGGCGCGTGAATCTCACCGATGAGACAGCTTCAGCTGGATTTCGAGGACGAGTTCGACGGCGATTCGCTCGACCTGACTCGGTGGCTTCCGTATTACCTGCCGCACTGGAGCAGCCGCGAACGGTCCCGAGCGCGCTACGAGGTCGGCGGCGGCGAGCTTCGCCTGCTGATCGAAGAGGACCAAGAGCCGTGGTGCCCGGAACTGGACGGCGACATTCGAGTCTCATCGCTCCAGACGGCCGAGTTCGCCGGCCCCGTGGGAAGCGAAATCGGCCAGCACCGATTCAATTCCGCTGCGGTCGTCCGCGAAGAGCAGCAGAACGTTCGGCTCTACACGCCGCAGTACGGCCGGATCGAACTGCGATGCAAGGCCACGGACGACCCGCGGTCAATGGTCGCGCTCTGGATGATCGGGCATGGGGACCAGCCCGAGCGATACTCGGAGATCTGCGTCTGCGAGATCTTCGGCCGCGAGGTCGCACCGGACCACGCGCTGGTAGGAGTGGGAGTGCACCCCTTCGGCGATCCACGAATCAGGGATGACTTCTCCAAGGTCAGGGTTCCGATGGACGCGCGCGAGTTCCATCTGTATAGGACGGACTGGACACCGGATCAGGTCGAGTTCTTCGTCGACGACAACCTGGTTAAGACGGTCGATCAGTCCCCCGACTACCCGATGCAGCTCATGCTCGGCATCTACGAGTTCCCGGCCTCAGGCCCGAACGAGCCACGCGGCGAATACCCGAAGGAGTTTGTGGTCGACTACGTCCGCGGGTTCAGGCTTGAATAACGGTTGCCCACGAGGGAGAGGAGGCGGCGATGGACGCGTACATGATCACCTTCCGGATCATCCACATCGTCAGCGCGATCCTGTGGGTTGGGGGCGGCGTATACCAAGCAGCGTTCGTCGGACCCACCTTCGAGGCGTTCGGTCCGGAGGCCGGAAAGTTCTTCAACCACATGGTTCGTCAGCGGAAGCTCGTCACCTTCTTCGTGACCGTCTCGACGCTGACCGTCGTGGCCGGTGGGTTCCTCTACTGGCGCGACTCGGCCGGTCTGGACATCAGGTGGATCCAGACCGGGATCGGGGCCGGCTTCACCGTCGGGGCGGTCGCCGGCATCATTGCTTGGCTACTGGTGCTCCTGGTGGTGAGGCCGACGGTCTACCGCATCCTCGACCTGGGCGGACGGATCGCCGGAGGCGGCGGCCCCCCGAGCCAGGAACTGATGACGTCACTCCAGGGTCTGCAGTCCCGGCTCAAACGATTCTCGATCGTCATAACAACGCTTCTCCTGATCGCCGCAGTGGCGATGTCAACGGCGCGGTACCTCTTCTAGGCTGCCGCAGCCTGCCTCGCCCACTGTTCGTCCGACTCGGTCAGAATCCTCCATCCGATCGCTCCGAACGCGATGAGGGCGATCGCTCCGGCGATCGCGATGATCGTTCGGTTATCCGCAAGTTGGCCGATGAAGAGGACGATGTTGGCCACTGCGATTCCGCCGGCGATCCACGGCTGCACCGCACCGGCTCGCCACAAACCGAACGCGAGCAGCAGTCCGCCGATCAGGAAACTGAATGCGCCGATGCCGCCAAAGATCCGAAGCCCGGCGGACTCCCTGATCCGGTCGAGCAGCGCGGCCATCTCTTCCGCGTTCGCGCCAGCACGTCCCATCTCCGAAATGGCGATGCCGTCCACCGCGACGACGGCCGCCGCTCCGAAGAGCCCGATGATCAGGAGCCCGCCGCCTACGTGGCCGAACCCGGTCGCTCGCTCTCGGAGCAGGTGCATGAGCCCGAGGATTGCAGGGACGAAAAGCACGAGTCCAGCCAGGACGATCGCGTGTGCAACGTAGTAGCGGCCGGGGCTCTCACCCACGACAGCGAGATGTGCCGCGGGGTCGTCCTGGCTCTGCGGATGGATAAGGGCGCCTATCAGCAGGACGGCAGGTGCCGCGATGAGGCAGAACCCCGCAACGAGCCTCCGGAAGTGACGGGCATCGGAAACTCCGAGCATGACCCCCTCCTCTCGTCGATCCGGCGCGAGCGTACGTCTGCTCATCCCAGAGCGCAACGCCAGCGGCTACGGTATGTGCCGTGTGCACGTCGGTAACGGAGGTCCGCAATGCAAGAGTTCGACGGAATGCGCATCATCGGGCCGACGGACGGTCCGTTCGATGAAAGCCCAAGATCGAAATGGCGCGAGCTGATTTCGGCTTCCGAAACTGACACTCGATGGAGCCTGGGTGAAGTAAGGGCCTATCCCGACGAGGGCGTTGCGACGCACTTTCATCCCGGAGAACCGGAAGCCCTCATCATCCTCGACGGCGAGATTGAGTTGCATGGCTCTCAGGGTGAGGCCCAGCTTCATCCCGGAGACGTCGTGTTCATCCCTCCCGACACCGAACACGGACTTCGAACTCCAAAGGGAGGGCGCTGGCTTGCCATCTGGCCGAACAAGGAACGCGTGCCCGGAAAGCGGTACGCGAAGTAACCGTTAAGCGACGCCCGGGCTAGGCGGCGGCGTAGTCCGGCTTCGACTCAGGTTCGTCTTTGGTGACGCCTGGCGCCGGCTCGAGAGCCAACGCCAGGACGTCGTCGATCGTCTCCGCCAGATGGAAGGTCATCTCGTTCCGAACCTGCTCGGGCACGTCTTCCAGGTCGCCTTCGTTGCGCTTCGGGAGGATGACCTCCTTCAGTCCCGCGCGGTGAGCCGCCAGAACCTTCTGCTTCACGCCGCCAATCGGCAGCACGCGGCCCTGAAGCGTCACCTCGCCGGTCATCCCGACCGTCGACTTCACCGGCCGGTTCGCCAGCAAGGAAGCGAGTGCAGTGGTCATCGCCGTTCCCGCGCTCGGGCCGTCCTTTGGAACCGCGCCCGCCGGCACGTGCACATGGAAGTGACCGTGGAGCTGCGCCGGCTCGATCCCGAGCACATCCGCATGTGACCGAACGTATGACAGCGCGATTCGCGCGGACTCCTTCATGACGTCGCCCAGCTGGCCGGTCAGCGTGAAGCCTTCGCC
>JALYGK010000031.1 GCA_030777105.1 Actinomycetota bacterium
GTTGGTCACCTGGAACCCATGGCGTGAGCTCGGCGACACCGGAGTGGCCGCGCTGCACGAGCTGCGGTTCGTGCAGCTGGTTTCCGCTGGGGCCGACCACGTTCGGTTCGGCGATCTGCCGGACTCGGTGGTCGTGGCCGGCAATCCCGGCGCCTATGCGGAACCCATGGCGGAGCACACCGTTGGGATGGTCCTGGCTCTCGCGAAGCGGCTGCCGCAACACCACGTCGAGCTCGCGCGTGGTCTGTTCGACCAGCGGACAAGGAACCGCTCGATGAAGGGTGCCGTGTGCGCGATCCTCGGGTTCGGCGGCATCGGAAAGGCGACCGCGCGGCTCCTCCGTGCCTTAGGGGCCGACATCGTCGCCGTCAACTCGACCGGACGGACCGATGAACCGGTGAAGTACGCCGGGACACTGTCGGACCTCGACGAGGTCCTTCGCATGTCCGACGTCGTGGTGCTCGCGTTGCCGCTGACGCGACAGACCCGCGGCCTGATCGGTCACCGGGAGCTGGAGCTCATGAAGCCCGACGCCATCCTGGTCAACGTGGCGAGGGGAGCGATCGTCGACGAGGAGGCGCTGTTCCGCCACCTTCAGACCCATACCGATTTCATGGCCGGCATCGACACCTGGTGGAACGAGCCGCGCGGGCGGGAGCCGTTCAAGACGACCTATCCCTTCTTCGACCTCCCGAACGTGCTCGGTTCGCCGCATAACTCGGCGCTGGTTCCAGGATTCGAACTCGCGGCGACCCGGTTAGCCGTGGAGAACGTCGAGCGCTATTTGCAGGGCGAGGAGGTCCGGGGGGTCGTTCGGCGAGAGGACTACCCGACGTAATCGGGTTCGCGCCAGAACCGGCTCATCGCGTCGTAGACCTCGTCCGCCAACAGATCTCCCCCCTCCATGGTGAGATGTACGCCGTCTGGCTGCCGGACCTGAACCTTCCCGCCGGACCCGGCCGGGAGGTACGCGGTGTATCCGCCGTTTCGGTCGGCGAAGAGCTTCCACGCGTCGACGTACACCACGCCGTCATGCTTTCGAGCCTCGGTCCGGAAGATCTCGTTCAGCATCCGAACGCCGTTCGCCCTCCATCCTTCGGCGACGATCGGCATGCCGACCCAGATCACCGGCCGGCCGCTCTTCGTGATCATTTTCATGATCTTCGCCACGCGGTCCCGGTACCCGCTCTTCCATTCCGGCGTCCCGAACGGAATACCTCGGCTGCCGACGAAGAAGCCGTTTCCCGCGTCGTTGACGCCAAAGAGCGCCACCACGGCGTCGGGCCGGTGGTCGCGGATGCCCACCGCGAGGTGGTACGGCCAGTCGAAGTAGTCCTGCCGAGCCAGACCGGTGGACACACGCGCGTCGACCCGAACTCGGAACCCGCCTCGCTCTGCGGCCAGCCGGGCGAACGCATGTCCGAGGTCGGAGGCGACGGAATCACCCACGGCCAGCACCGATAGCGGGCGCCGCTCCGTGGGGGCCGCAAGCGCGAACGGGTTTCTCGCTCGGAGGAACTCCCGGCCCGTCTCGGCATACTGCCCGAGGAACGCGGCCGTTACAGAGCTTTCCTTCGATGGCGATGGGCGGATCTTCGCCCGCGTGGGAGCCGGTGGAATCCGGTCGAGGAACGGCGTCCGGACGGGAATCGGCGGCGGCCTTCGGGCCGCCGTCTGGCGTCGGCGTCCCAGGACCGTGTCGATGCCCGAACCGATCCGGTCCAGGCTGAGAGACGCGCTGATCCGGGCGACCGGCCGAAGAACGGCGAGGGCCGCGGTGCGGCGGATCCCCAGCGGCGAGGCTTCGGCCGATCGAAGAAGCGCCGGCGCCGCGAGGACCAGCCACAGCCCGAAACAGACCAGCCCGATGACCAAAACTCGCCCCGCCGGACCGACCTGTCGCGACGGACGGTTGCGATCCGGGCGTCCCTCGGTCGAGAAGCGGACGGCGCCGGTCCGTCGGGTCGGCCTCCGAGGCAACCGCGGGCGTCGCGGCCGGGACGGGAGCGGAACGAGCAGTCCGCCCGCGGATTCGTCTTCTTCGATCTGCCGCCGTGGCTGGACGCTCGTCGCCATCGCTCTAGAACCGGAAGTAGATGAACGGCGCCACGCCCTGTGGGCCGACACTGGTGATCAGGAACAGGACCCCGGCCAGAACCGCCCCCTGCGTCACTGGCCGGAGCGCGGAGAACCGGTCCTGGACTCGCTCCGGTACGTCTTTCGGGACGTACTGCACGGCGATCATCGCGGCGATGACCAACAGCAGGAGCGGCGTGACGGAGGGAGCCGGGCCGAAACCCGTGAAGAGCCGCCCGAGCATGTGCATCGCCGTCCCAATCGAATCGGCCCGGAAGAACAACCAGCCGAGGCAGATGAGGTGGAACGTGGCGACGTGCTGGAGCACCCTGGCTGCCGGAGCGTCGTCGAGCGGCGGAAGGCCCCGTTCGATTCGCCGCGTTCGTCGCTGCTGACCGACCGCCAACCCCACGCCGTGGAAGAGCCCCCACGCGACGAACGTCCACCCGGCGCCGTGCCAGAGGCCGCCCAGCGCCATGGTGATCACGATGTTTCGCACGGTCTGCCGGTTCGACCCTCGCGAGCCGCCGAGCGGGATGTAGAGGTAATCCCGAAGCCACCGAGACAGCGTCATGTGCCACCGCCGCCAGAAGTCTTGAAGCGACCGCGCGGTATAGGGCGAGTCGAAGTTCTGCGGGAACTCGATTCCGAGCAGAAGCGCCACGCCGATGGCGATGTCGGTGTAGCCGCTGAAGTCGGCGTAGATCTGAATGGCGTAGCCATAGACGGCAAAGACGATCTCCAGCGAGGAATGGGCGCCCGGCGCGCCGAACACCGGGTCCACGATCTGCTGAGCCAGGAAGCTGGAGATCACGACCTTCTTGAACAGGCCGCCGAAGATCAAATACGCGGCACGGCTGTAGTCGATCCGGCGCGGGTCGCGACGTGTGCGGACTTGCGGAAGCAGCTCCTGACCTCGGACGATCGGCCCCGCCACCAGGTGCGGGAAGAACGCCAGGTAGACGGCGAAGTCGAGCCACCCGGCCGGGGCGAGGTCGCCGCGGTAGACGTCGACCACGTAACTGACCGCCATGAACGTGAAGAACGAGATGGCGACCGGCAACGCCAACTGAAGGACGGGCAGCGGGGCCTGCAAGCCGAAGAAACTGAAGGTGTTATGGAGGTTCAGGCTGAGGAAGCCGTAGTACTTGAACCACACCAGCAGCCCCAATACCGCTGCCAGCGTGAAGACCAGCAGTCGTTTGCGGTCACGATCCGAGCCCGCCCGCGATATGGCGATGGCGCCGACTTGGGCGAAGACGGTGGAAGCTCCCAGAAGGAAGATGTAATGCCAGTCCCACCACGCATAGAAGACGTAGCTGGCAATAACCATAAACGTCTTCCATAGCTTTCGATAAGGATTGAGCAACCAGTGGGCAAGGAAGACAACGCCAAAGAAGATGGCGAAATCTATTGTCGGGAAGAGCATTTGTTCGGTTCTCCCCGCCTAGCCTTCCTCGCCGCTCCCAACTGCCTCCGATCAGGGGGCTGGTGCCGTCCCCCGGGAAACAGCCCCGGGGGGCTGGGGAAGTTGCATCATCCTAGCGTTTCGACAGCGCCAGTGGAACCCCCGCCCGTAAGCTTGAGGAGTACCGACCAGGGAGAACCGGCAAATGGCGTCCTCTGAGGCCAGAACGGAGACCGACAGCATGGGGCCGATCGAGGTCCCCGCCGACCGGTACTGGGGCGCTCAGACGCAACGTTCGCTGAAGCACTTCTCAATCGGCGATGACCGAATGCCGGTCGAGGTCGTCAGGGCGTTCGGCGTCCTGAAGAAGGCGTGCGCACAGGTGAACGCCGACATTGGCAAGCTTCCCAAGGACAAGGCCGACCTCATCGTGGCAGCTGCCGACGAGGTCATCGAGGGAAAGCTCGACGACCACTTTCCGTTGTTCGTGTGGCAGACCGGGTCGGGAACGCAGTCGAACATGAACGCCAACGAGGTCATCTCGAACCGGGCCATCGAGCTGGCCGGGGGCGACGTCGGTAGCAAGCGGCCGGTCCACCCCAACGACGACGTCAACATGTCGCAATCGTCAAACGACACCTTCCCCACCGCCATGCACATCGCCGCGGCACGCGCGGTCCTCGAGCAGCTCATTCCCTCCGTGCGGGGGCTTCGCGACTCCCTCGCGGCGAAGGCGGAGGAGTTTGCCGACATCGTCAAGATCGGGCGGACGCACCTCCAGGATGCCGTCCCGCTCACGCTCGGGCAGGAGTTCTCGGGCTACGTCGCCCAACTGGACGATGCGATCCGGAGGATCGAGCAAGCGCTCCCGGACCTGTACGAGCTGGCGATCGGTGGGACCGCGGTCGGCACGGGACTGAACGCGCCTCCTGGATTCGGGGAAGACGTCGCCGCGAGGATCGCCGAGCTGACCGACGTCCCGTTCGTCTCGGCGCCCAACAAGTTCGCCGCGCTCGCCGCGCACGACGGGATGGTCCACGCGCACGGAGCCGTCCGGACACTCGCCGTTGCGCTCATGAAGGTCGCCAACGACATCCGGTGGCTGGCGTCGGGTCCCCGTTCCGGCCTCGGCGAACTGGAGCTGCCCGAGAACGAGCCGGGTTCCTCCATTATGCCCGGCAAGGTGAATCCGACCCAATCCGAAGCACTGACCATGGTCTGCACCCAGGTGTTCGGCAACGACGTGGCGATCACCGTGGCTGCCTCGCAGGGGAACTTCGAGCTGAACGTCTTCAAGCCGGTGATCGTCCGGAACTTCCTCCATTCGACCCGCATCCTTACCGACGCGTGCCAGACCTTCCGCGAGTACGCCGTGGAGGGAATCCGGCCCAACCGCGAGCGAATCGCCGAGCTGGTGGACCGTTCGCTCATGCTCGTCACCGCCCTCACCCCCAAGATCGGGTACGACAAGGCCGCCGAGATTGCCAAGAAGGCGCACCACGGGGGAACAACCCTGAAGGAGGCGGCACTCGACCTCGGGTATCTCACCGAGGCAGAGTTCGACGAGCTGGTCCGTCCGGAGAACATGGTCGGCCCCGAAACCGAGCCGTAGGAGGGATCGCCTCGAGTCGAAAAGTGGCATTCGTCCTCGGTGGAGGCGGCCACATGGGCGCGCACGAGGTCGGGATGCTTCGCGCGCTCCTCGAGCACGGCATCAAGCTGGACGTGGTGGTCGGAACTTCCATCGGGGCGCTGAACGGTGCCGGCATCGCCGCGGAGCCGTCGCTCTCCACGATCGACAAGCTCGAAGCGGTCTGGCTCAGCCTGGGCCGTGATGCCATCCTCGGCAATCCGATCTTCTCGGGGGCGGCGAACCTCGCCCGCCGGCGCACGTACCTTCACTCGAACAGCCCGCTTCGGGACCTCCTGGAGCGGATGCTCCCCGCCAAGACGTTCGAAGACCTTCAGGTCCCGTTTCAGTGCGTGGCCGCGAACATCGAGCGCGCCTCCGAGCACTGGTTCTCCGAAGGGCCTCTCATCCCCGCGATCCTGGCCTCGGCCGCGGTTCCGGGGATCCTTCCGGTGGTCGAGATCAACGGGGAGCACTTCATGGATGGCGGAATCGTCAACAGCATTCCGATCGAGCGGGCGATCCACCTCGGCGCCACCGAGCTGTACGTCCTCCACGTCGGGCGCGTGGAGCATTCGCTCACGCCGCCACGGAACATGTTTCAGACGGCGATGATCGCCTTCGAGATCGCCCGGCGGCATCGGTTCTTTCGCGACATGGCGTCGCTTCCCGAGGGAGTGACCGCCCACGTCCTCCCGACCGGAGAGAAAGAGCCGGCCAGATATGACGCGTTCTCCCAGCTTCGTTATCGCGACGTGTCCGCGGTCCGGCGCAGGATCGGGCAGGCCCACCGGGCCACGCGTACGTACCTGGAGCGGTTGTCGGAGCACCGCTGATGCCGGTCCTCCCCCGGTTGATCAGGCGGCTGGTCATCATCCCAATCGTCTTCGTCCTCGAGCTCGTCCTGGTGGTCATCTCCCCGGCGATCCTGCTGGTCGCCGCGGTGGTCGACGTGGTGCTCCGAGGGCCGTGGCGAACGGTCCGTTTGGTCGCCGTCGGCCTCGTGGTCGTTCTCTCAGAGATCGCGACGGTCGCCTCGTTGTTCTTCCTGTGGGTGGCGAACCCTTCGCGATCAGCGCTCCGGTCCGAGCGGATGCAGGACGCCCACTACCTTCTGTTCCGGTGGTGGCTCGCCACGATGTACCGAGCCGGCGAGCGATTGCTTGGCCTTCGGGTCGAATTCGAGGAGTCACCACCGGCGGAACCCGGCCCCGTCATCGTCTTGGCGCGGCACGCCGGTCCGGGCGACTCACTGTTGTTGGTCCATTTCTTGCTCTCCGAATACGAGCGCCGGCCGCGCCTCGTGATGAAAGACGACCTCCAATGGGACTCCGGCATCGATCTCATCGGCGGTCGGCTGCCGAACGCCTTCATCGGCACCAGCGACGACGCCGAACGCGAGATCGCCAACCTCAGTCGTGACCTCGGGGAGCGCGACGCGGTGGTGCTCTTCCCGGAAGGCGTGAACTTCAGCAAGCGGCGGCGTGATCGAGCGATCGCCAGGCTTCGAAGGAAGGGACTCCACGAGGAAGCCGACCTGGCGGAGCGCATGCGGCACGTGCTCCCGCCCTATACCGGCGGGGCGATCGCAGCCATGTCCGCCGCCAGGGACGCCGACGTCATCTTCGTCGCGCACACGGGCCTGGAGGACCTGAGCGCGCTTCCGACGTTGTGGCGCAACGTGCCGTTGGAGCGACCGCTTCGCGTGCGGTACTGGCGGGTGCAGTGCACGGACATTCCGGCGGGCGCGGAGGCGCAGAACGACTGGCTCTATGACTGGTGGGGCCGGGTGGATCGCTGGATCGAGGAACAGCGCCCGCCGGAGCGAGCTCAGGCTCCCGCTTCGCCGTGACGGCCGGCGCCTTCGGCGAACCGAGCCGCCCCTGCGGTGGTCTCCCCCGACGCGATGACGTCCCGGCCTCGCCGCCATTCACCTTCGATCGCCTCGTCCAGCGGCAAGGACCACTGTTCGTACGCGGAGAGCCGGTCGGACCTCAGGCACGTCTGCGGATGGTTCGATAGCTCGCGCCCCAGCGCCATCGCGGCCGGCAGCGCTTGTCCCTGTTCGACCAGCCGGTTGGCAAGCCCGATGGCGAACGCTTCGTCCGCGCCGACGGCCCGGCCGGTAAGGATGAGGTCCATCGCCCGGCTGTGTCCGATCAATCGCGGCAACCGCACGGTCCCGCCGTCTATCAACGGCACGCCGAACCTCCGGTTGAACACTCCGAACACCGCCGAACGGGACGCCACCCGCAGGTCGCTCCACAGCGCGAGCTCGAACCCGCCCCCGACCGCGAAGCCCTCCACCGCGGCGATCACGGGCTTGGACAGGAGCATCCTGGCCGGGCCCATCGGCGACCGGCCCTCCACGTGCACGGCCGCGTCGCCATGAGCCAGCGCTTTCAGATCGAACCCGGCGCAGAAGTGGCCGCCGGCTCCGGTGAAGATCGCCACGCCGAGCGTCGGGTCGGCGTCGAAAGCGGCGAACGCTTCGACCAGGGCTTCGGCCGTTTCGGGGTCGACGGCGTTGCGCACCTCGGGACGATCGATCGTGACGACGGCAAGCGGCGGATCGCGCTCAAAGGAGACCGTGCTCATCGATGTACTCCTGAACGTGCCGGCTAGGACTGCGACCGATCCAGCTCCAGCGCCATCGAGTTGATGCAGTACCGGAGGCCGGTCGGGTCGGGACCATCCTCGAACACGTGCCCGAGGTGGCCGCCGCAGTTCTTGCACGTCACTTCTGTCCGAACCATCCCGTAGCTGGTGTCCGGGTGGAGCTCGACATTCGCCCGGTTGGCCGGCTCGTAGAAGCTGGGCCAGCCCGTCCCCGAATCAAACTTGGTATCCGACCGAAACAGCTCCGCGCCGCAACCGGCACATCGGTAGATGCCATCATCGTGGACGTTCCAGTACTGGCCGGTGAACGCGCGCTCGGTCCCCTTTCGTCTAAGGATCTCGAACTGCTCGGGGGTCAGGCGCTCGCGCCACTCCTCCTCGCTCCGGGGAAGGTCCTGCGTCTTTCGCTCCATATTGCCTCCCGTAGTCATTTCCCTGCTTGCAACGGTTACAACGACGCGCTGCGCTAAGGTGTTCCCCTTGGCTCGGCGCAAGCTGACCCTACTTCTCATCCCGATCGTCGCGCTGACGGCGGCCGGAATCTTCGCCGACTGGTTCGCCGCAGCCATCATCACCGATCACCCGCTTCTCCAGATGATTCTGAACCCGCGGCTTCGGTATCTCACGCTCGCCTCGAATCAGGTCGATCCGGTGCCGTTCTTCCTGGTCGGGTTCTTCCGCCTGGTGCTCACCGATCCGCTCTATTACCTGCTCGGACGGTGGTACGGCGACGCCGCGTTGCGATGGATGGAGCGGCACGGAGGAGAAAGCGGAGCCGCCGTCCGAATCTTCGAACGCTGGTTCGCCAAGGCCGCGTACCCAATGGTCGCCATCGCACCCAACGGATTCATCTGCCTGCTGGCGGGAACGACCGGAATGCGCCCGGCGGTATTCGCCGCGCTCAACGTGACCGGGACGATCGTTCGCCTGATCGTTGTTCGGGCGTCCGCCGAGGCGCTCGAGGGGCCGCTCGACGCGGTGCTCGACTTCATTCGTGAGTACCAGTGGTGGGTGGTCGGTGTGTCGGTCGCGCTTGGGCTGTTCCAGTGGTGGCGAAGCCGGCGGGCCGGACGCGACAAGCTCAAGTCGCCCGGGCGGATCGAAGAGGAGCTCGAAGAGGCCGAGGCCGAGGTGCAGGAAGAGGCGTCCACGGGAAGCGCAGGTCGCGGCGCGGATGGGTGAACCGAGGATCTTGCTCATCCGGCCCGACCACCTCGGCGACGTCCTTTTCACGCTCCCGGCCGCGATGGCGTTGCGACGGTCGGTGCCCTCGGCTCGCCTGACCTATCTGGTGGCCACCGGCCTCGAGCCTGTTCCGAACCGCTGTCCGGCCGTGGATGAAACGCTGGTGCTCCCGTTCCCGCCTCCGCATGCCCCCGAGGGGTCCGGGGGGACCGTGACCGATTCGGCCGCGTCGACCCTTCGAGAGCGTTTTGACATCGCGGTCGTCCTGCGACCTCACGATCCGTGGTCCGGTTCACTCGTCAGGCTGGCCGGCATCCCGGTTCGGGTCGGCTTCGCCACCGGCGGCATGGACCGCTTCTTGACCGAGACGGTTCAGGAAACCCGCAACCGCCACGCCGTCCTGCTGGCTCACGACGTCATGACCATGGCGTTTCACCGGCTCAACGGTTCGACTCCGAAGGGCTCGCCACCGCCCACCCCATCACCGGCCGACCGCCCCTTCGTTCCGTCCGAAGCCGACGAGAAGGACGCCGATGACGCCATGGCGCGATTAAGGGAGGTGACCGGAACGAGGCCACTCATCGTGCATCCCGGAACGGGCTGGACGCTCAAGAACTGGTCCCCAGCGCGGTGGGGAGAGCTGGCCTTCGAACTTCATCGCAGGTTCGAAACGCGGCCAGTCGTCACGGGAGGGCACGGCGAAGAGGAGCTCGTTCAGAAGGTCGTCGCGCAGAGCGCCGGAGCCGCCGTGAGCCTGTCGCCGCCGCTCGGGCTAGGGGCATTCGCCGCGCTTCTGTCCAGGGCGGCGATGGTCGTCGCCTCGGATAGCGGACCGCTCCACCTCGCGGCCATGGTCGGAGCGCCAGTGATCGGCCTGTTCGGACCGGGCAGTCCTGCCCTTGCCACCCCCTGGTGCCCGCCCGAGCGCCGCAGGATCGTTCGAGTGGACCTGCCGTGCAGCCCCTGCGGCGTGATGCACGATCCGCCGTGCGGAGCCACCAGCGAGCCGGCCTGCGTTACCAAGGTGAACGTCGAATCCGTGCTTCGTGCCATCGAATCCCTTGGGCCCCGTGTACCCTAGGCCGATGCTGCGCAGCGGCCGCAGGATTGGTGTGCTGCTCACCGTCACCGTTCTGGTCGGCGTCGCCTGCCAGACCACCCACGACCTCTCCGGCCCTCAGCGAGCTGGTGAACGACGCGCGGAGAATCAGTCCCGCGCTCGCGCCGCCATCGCTGAGCCACAGGGGCCGCGATTCGATCCCACGAACCTGCCCGAGTGGTACCAGGTGGTCGGGCTGCCCGAGCTTCAAATCCAGGGATCCAGCAAGCGCCTGGTGACGATGCTGGGAACGCGGCCACGACTCGAGGTAGAGGCGTTGAGGTCGGAGCATGGAACCGTCGCTTTGAAGTTCACCGAGACGGCTTCTCCGGAGAACAAGTGGGGAGCCGTGATGACCCCGGCACAGCGGCGAGTGTTCGGCGCCTTCGCCGCCGACGCCACGATGGGACAGTGGCTGATCGTCTTCACGGACGTGATGGTCGAGGGCGGCGCCGACCCCATCCCCGTGACCGGCTACCGATGGAAGCGCGCCGACGTCGAGGCGTACGCCGACTGCGGCATTCGTTCTTCTGGCCTCGATACGTGCACCCGGATCTTCTACGCCACGCCGCAGATGGTCTTGCTTCCACCGGAAGGCGGCGCGCCCGGCTCGAGGGGCACGTAGCAACCGCGCACCGTGAGCCGGTTGCGGCTGGTTACCGCGACCGTTCCAAATCTTCCGCGGCGCTCTTGATGATCGAGATCGCTTCGTCGACTCGGTCGCGATGCGTTCGGTGGCTGACCACGCAGGCCCGGAGGATGAACTGCCCGCCGATCGTTGTGCTGGAGAGGAAGACTCGCTTCGACGCGTTGATCCGTTCGAGGAGCGCACGGTTGAACGCGTCGGCGTCGCCGCTCTTCGGCACGTAGCGAAACGGGACCACCGTCAGCTCGGGTTCCCAGGGGAGCTCGAACCCTGGCGTGTCGGCCAGCGCGTCGTAGATGGCCCGCGCCAGATCGAGCTTCTCGTCCAGGGCTTCGCGAAACGCGTTCACGCCGTGGAGCTGAAGCGGGAGCCACACGCGCAGGCCGCGGAACTCCCGTGAGAGCTCGGGCGAGTAGTCGGCGAAGTTGGGAATCTCCGCCTCCGCCGCGAGGTCCTGAAGGTACGCCGCCTGGACCTGGTGCGCCTGGCGGAGCAGCTGACCGTCGCGCACCAACAGGCTCCCCGTCCCGTACGGGAGGAACATCCCCTTGTGCGGATCGAGCGTGATGGAGTCGGCGTCCTCGATTCCCTGAAACGCCCGCCGCCCTCGGTCGGTGAGCTGGAAGAAGCCTCCGTACGCGCCGTCGACGTGCACCCATATTCCTTCTTCCCGAGCGAACGCGACGATCTCGCCGATCGGGTCGACGGCGCCCGTGTTGGTCGTTCCGGCGTTCGCCACGATGAGGAACGGTTGAAATCCGCCTTGTCGGTCGTCGTGAACCATGCGGCGAAGCGCGCCCACGTCCACTCGAAGATCGGGCGTGCTGGGAACCTCTCGAACGTTCCGGAGCGGAAACCCCGCCAGCACCGCAGACTTCGCCACGGACGCGTGCGTGTGGTCCGAGACGTACAGCGTGCCTTTCAAGAAATCCTCGGCGAGCAGCGTTCGCCGGGCCGTGACGATGGCCGAGAAGTTCGCCATCGAACCGCCCGAGGTCAGGATGCCTCGGGCGCCTTGCGGATACTCGAATAGGCCGCACAGCCACCGGATGACCGTCCATTCGATCTGGGCGAAGGCCGGCGCGGCGCTCCACACGTTGACGTAGCGGTTCACGCTGCACGCGAGGAAGTCGGCCAGCGCCGCGGAGAACAGCCCTCCACCAGGAATGAACGCCAGATAGCCGGGACCGGCCGTGTTGAACCCCTTGGCGGCGCCGGCTTCCACGTCGTCCAGGATGTGATCGAACGGCACACCGGCGTCCGGCGGAAGCTGCCGGAGCTTCGAGATCACATCTTCGGCGCCCTCCGTATCGGAGGCCGGGGCGTCCGGAAGGTCCTGGATGAAACCGACGACGAACTCCAGAGCGGAGTTCGCCATCGTTCGCATCTCAGTTGCCGAAGGTTCCAGTCGATACGTAGTCATATGAACGTTGGTTCGACACGATCCGGTGTGCGCCGTTTGGCAACGACCCGGCCTCGCATACTACTGACCGCCACCGGCCTTCTTCTCGTGGCGTGCACGCAGGCCGTGGAGCCAGCCGGGGGCGCCGGCGAACGCGGCGTCTCGGCCATCGTGAACTCCTGCAACGTGGATCCGGCACTGACCACCGCCAGCGCGGACGTCACGGTCAGGAGCACGCGCGCACATGTGGTCGTTTCGCTGTCCGGAACGCTGAGCGACGCGTCCGGACGCGTGATCGGCCGAAGCTCCGGAGTTGTCGGCAATGTGCAACCCGGACAGGCGTACCATACGAAGATACTTTTCAATCTTGATGGGACGCCGCGGGGAACCGTCAGTTGCAAGGTCGCCGTCGATTCGACGGCCTGAGCTGCGTTCCATCGTCGGGAACGGGGTGACCCCGCAGCTATGAGATTCCACGAAACGTTCCTCGACGTCGTCGGAAACACCCCACTGGTCCGGCTGCGGTCTGTGGCGCGAGGCGTAAAGCCGACGATCCTGGCCAAGCTCGAGATGCTGAACCCCGGGGGGAGCGTGAAGGACCGAATCGGCCTCCGGATGATCGAAGCGGCGGAGGCCGCCGGCCTGCTGAAACCGGGAGGGACCATCGTCGAGCCGACGTCGGGCAACACCGGTCACGGACTCGCCATCGCCGCGGCGATCAGGGGCTACAAGTGCATCTTCGTCATGCCGGACAAGATGAGCCAGGAGAAGGTCTCGCTCCTTCGGGCGTATGGAGCCGAAGTGGTGATCACCCCCACCGCCGTTCCGCCCGAGTCGCCCGAGTCCTATTACCGCGTGGCGGACCGCCTTGCCGAGGAGATTCCGGGCGGGTTTCAGCCAAACCAGTACTTCAACAGCGAGAACCCGAAGGCGCACTACGAAACGACCGGACCGGAGATCTGGGACCAGACCGACGGGCAGATCGACGTGCTGGTGGTCGGCGTGGGAACGGGAGGGACCATCAGTGGAGCGGGACGCTTCCTCAAGGAGAAGAATCCAGACATCCAGGTCGTCGGGGCCGACCCCGAAGGCTCGGTGTTCTCAGGGGACCAACCCCGCCCCTATCTCGTCGAAGGGATCGGCGAGGACTTCTGGCCGGAGACGTTCGACCCGTCGGTGGTGGATCGCTACATCCGCGTGTCGGACCGCGATTCGTTCCTCACCGCACGGGCGATCACCCGGCAGGAAGGAATCCTGGTGGGAGGGTCTTCGGGCACCGCGCTGTTCGCGGCCCTGGTCGTGGCGCGAGAGCTCCGCGATGACGCCGTGGTCGTGGTCATCTTCCCCGACACCGGACGCAACTACCTGTCGAAGCTGTACTCCGACTCCTGGCTCCTCCAGTACGGCTTCCTGGCGCGACCGGAGATCATTCGGGTGGAGGAGGTCCTGGCGTCCCGGCGCGGGCCGGTGCCGATGCTCGTGCGAATCGGTGCGCACGACAAGGTTCGGCAGGCCGTCGACCGGCTCCAGGAGTTCGGGATATCGCAGGCGCCGGTGGTTCGAGAAGATTCCAACGACGTCACCGCGTTCGTTGGCGCCATCCAGGAACGAAACCTGCTCGACCGGATCTTCCGCGACCCCGACTCACTCCAGGCAGATGTCGCCGAGGTGATGGGACCGCCGCTTCCGCTCGTCGAGTTCAGTGATCCGTTGGAGGTGGCGTTCGCGGAGTTCCAGCAAGCGCCGGCCGTGATCGTGGCGAAGGGCGGCGAGGCACTTGGCATTCTGACGCGTGCGGACCTGCTGGAGTTCCTGGCGCATCGCGAACGAAGCAGGACGTGACGTTCGCCACGGCCCTCGGCGTCGATGTCGGCGTGGCGAAGGGGCTTGACGCCGTCGTTCTCCGCGATGACCGTTCGGTGGTTCGAACAGAACGTCGGCTACCCGTTGATGCGCTCCATGGCCTTATCCGCGATTCTGTCCCCGGCGTGGTCGCTATCGACTCCCCGCCCGGATGGGCCGGCGTCGGCAAACGACGTCGCGACACCGAACGAGAGATGCGAGCAGTGGGAATCATCAGCTTCGCCACGCCGTCTGAAGAGCGCGGTGTCCGGAACCGCTTCTACGAGTGGATGGCGGTCGGCTTCAAAGCGTTCGAAGTCGCGGCCGCGAGCGGCTATCCGAGATACCGGCAGGGTTCCGTGCAGGGCACGGCGATCGAGGTCTTTCCTCACGCGACCGCCGTGACGCTCGCGGGACGCCTTGGACCCCCGCGGCACGCCCGAGTTCGGTGGCGTCGAGACATCCTGATGAAGGAAGGCGTCGAAGCCGACCGGCTCGTCGGCCCCGACCAGGTTGATGCGGCACTGGCAGCCCTCACGGGACTCTTCGCGCTCGACGGGATGTTCAACGCACCGGGCGACCCCGACGAGGGCGTGATCGTTGTGCCCGTCCAATCGCTCGTCTCGCCACGGTACCTTCGGGAGGTGTCATGAAGTTCGAGACCGAGGCGATCCATGCCGGGCAGGACCCAGAACCGGCGTACGGCGCGGTCAACGTCCCGATCTACCAGACGTCGACCTTTGCGCAGTCGGCCGTCGGGGAGCACAAGGGCTACGAGTACGCGCGCACAGGCAATCCCACTCGGACCGCTCTCGAAACAGCGATGGCGGCGCTCGAGCAGGGCCACGGCGCACTGTGCTTCGCCTCCGGGATGGCCGCGGAAGCGACGTTCCTGCAGCTCCTGAAGACCGGCGACCACGTCGTCTTGGGGGACGACGTGTACGGGGGGACGTACCGGCTGGTAGCGCGGGTCCTCTCTGAGTGGGGGCTGGAATTCGACACCGTCGACCTCGCGGACCACGAGGCGCTTCGGAAGGCCATCCGAGAAGAGACGCGCGTGGTGTGGGTGGAAACGCCGACGAACCCCCTCCTGAAGATCGTCGACATCGCAGCCGTGGCGGAGATCGCGCACGAGGCCGGAGCGTGGTGCGTCGTGGACAACACGTTCGCCACGCCGTACCTCCAACAGCCGATCACCCTCGGGGCGGACGCGGTGATTCATTCGGCGACCAAGTACCTCGGAGGTCACTCCGACGTGGTGGGCGGTGTGGCGGTGACCACGACGCCGGACATGCAGGATCGCATGGCGTTCCTGCAGAACGCAGCCGGCGCCGTGCCCGGTCCCCTGGACTGCTTCCTCGTCCTCCGAGGCGTGAAGACGCTTGCGGTGCGAATGGAAGCGCACTGCCGAAACGCTGCACTCATCGCCGAGTTCCTGTTGCGACACCCCAAGGTCAGGGCCGTCTACTACCCCGGACTTCCGTCACATCGCGACCACGACGTCGCCGCCCGGCAGATGAACGCGTTCGGGGGAATGGTGTCCTTCGAGACGAACACCGAAGAGGAAGCGCTCGAGGTCTGCAAGCGCACCCAGTTGTTCTTCCTCGGCGAGTCGCTGGGCGGCGTGGAGTCGCTCATCGAACACCCCGCCAAGATGACCCACGCCAGCGTGGCCGGCTCGCCGCTCGAAGTGTCTCCGACGCTGGTACGGCTTTCCGTGGGAATCGAGCACCCTGACGACCTCCTGAAGGACTTGGAGCAGGCCCTCTCCTGAGCGACCAGTGAGCCAAACGAAATACGCCCTCAACAACGGACTGCACATCGCCTACCAGGTCCACGGCGAGGGCGACCGCGACCTCATCTTTATCTCGGACTGGCTAATTCACGTCGAGGCCATGTGGGACATTGCTCCCTACGCCCGCTTCCTGGAACGGCTTCCGGCGCTCGGTCGGCTAATCGTTTTCGACATGCTGGGGACGGGGCTTTCGGACCCCATGCCGCCCGGATCGAGTCGCACGCTCGAAGACTGGATGGACGACATGCGAGCGGTGTTGGACGCGGCTGGGTCAGAACGGACAGCGTTGCTGTCCTTCGATTCCGCAGGCGTCATGGCAACGCTGTTCGCCGCTACGTACCCGGAACGCACGTCCGCGTTGGTTCTCTTCAATAGCTTCGCGCGGTTACTCCGTGACGACGAATTGTCGTGGGGCATCCCAGTCGAGCAACGGGATGCTCTGTTGGATACGTTCGTTCGTTCATGGGGCACTGGAGAGACGCTCAAAGGTTTTCATCCCAACCGTCACTTCGATGCGGACGAGCTTGAGCGATGGGGCCGCTATGAGCGCATGGTGATGAGCCCGGGCACGGCACGCTCGGTTTTGGGTTTGATGCTGGATAGCGACGTGAGAGACGTTCTCCCTTCAATCCGCGTTCCTACGCTCGTGCTTCACCGCGAAGGGAACGTCATGCTCCCCCCGCGGTTCGGGCGTTACCTTGCCGACGGAATCCCAGGCGCTCGGTACGTAGGGCTTCCTGGCGATGACCACTTTCCATTCCTTGGCGACGTCGACGCTCTCTTGGCGACAATCGAGGAGTTCATTACGGGAGCGCCCCCCTCACGCCGAGGTGACGAACGTGTCCTTGCCACCATCCTGTTCACGGACATCGTCGGCTCGACAGACCGAGCCGCAGCACTCGGCGACCGAGCGTGGAAGGAGCTACTCGATCGCCATGATGAGATCGTCCAGCGCCAAATCGCCAGGTTCGGCGGAAGGGTCGTGAAGATGACCGGCGACGGCGTCATGGGAATCTTTGACGGCCCGACCCGCGCCATATCCTCCGCCGGCGCCATTCGGGACGGCGTTGCGCGGCTGGATCTACAGGTTCGAGCGGGATTGCACACCGGCGAATGCGAAAGGCATGGAGACGACATCCAAGGACTCGCCGTCCACATCGCCTCGCGGGTTCTGGATCAAGCCGGTCCAGGTGAGCTCATGGTGACCTCCACCGTGAAAGATCTTGTGACCGGCTCGCGTCTGAGCTTCGAGCCACGGGGATCCCGAGGTCTTAAGGGCGTACCCGGTGAATGGTCTTTGTTTGCCCTAATTTGAGGTTCCGCTAGCAGGTCAGGTGGAGCGCCGCGGCCGTCGTCGCGGGGTCCGCTTCATTGAACAGCCGGACGGCCTCGTCGGTGCGAGCGACCTTCACCTCAACACCCCGGCGGCGCAACGCGTCCATCGTCTCCGGATCGGGGCGCATCCGCCCGGACGCCCCGGTCCCGACGATGAGATGCCCCGGTAGGTCGTCCAACACATCCGTCAGGTCGGCGAGGACGAGAGCATGTCCTTCCCGACGCCACCAGTTCGTGACCACGCGACCGGGAAGGATGATCACGTCGCGAGTCTGCTCGTTGCCGTCGATGACGATCCGGCCGAAGCGATAATCCTCGATCCTCAGCATGTGGCACCCTCACGATGATGCCCCATCTGGATCCCGAGATGCGACTGGCCGACGACGGTCCGGATCAGCTCGTGCAGGCCTGTCGTGCCCACGGAGTTCGAGACCGGCGCGTACTCGCCGCTTTGCAGCATGTTCGCCGCGCGGAGTTCGTCCCGCCGGAATGGGTGGACCAGGCGTACCGTGACCGTCCCATCCCCATCCCACACGGCCAGGTCACCACGCAGCCGTCACTGATCGCTCAGATGGTTGCGGCATTGGGCCTGCGTGGGACCGAACGGATCCTCGAGGTCGGCACGGGGCTGGGATTTCAAACGGCGATCCTCGCCGAGGTCGCGGAAGAGGTGTTCTCGATCGAGCGGTTCGCTGACCTCGCTGGATCGGCGCGGCGGAATCTGGAGACCGCCGGTATCGGGAACGTCCACCTGATAGTGGGCGATGGGACGCTGGGATACCCGGGGGCTGCACCGTTCGATGCCATCGTGGTGTCCGCCGCCGCACCTCGCGTCCCTCGGCCGCTGGTCGAGCAACTGGCCGAGGGAGGTCGCATCGCACACCCCGCCGGTCCTGGCGGGAACGAGATCGTGACGCTCTACCGGAAGAACGGCGGGGGGTTGATCGTCGAGACGCCGATCACGCCGGCGCATTTCGTGCGGCTTGTCGGGGCGCATGGAGTGGCCGATAACCGGTAGTGAGTCATCCGGTACGCGGCTTCAAATCTCAGTGCGTTTCTGCCAGGACCAGAACTGAATCATGAGACGCAAGCCTGATGCGGGATGACTTCGGCGGGTTCAGGACGACTCCCCGATGCCCGTCACCGGCAGATCCGGAGCGATACCCCAGAGCCACCTCGCCTCGCGCTCGAGCCGCAGCCACCACGTTTCCATACGCAACCTCCTGCGGGGGCGCGTAGAGGTTCGCCGGCTTCAGATAGAGCTCCGATCCTGCTTCATCGAGGAGATCGGCAAACACGTGGCCGACCTCGGCGTTTTCGGAGAGCTGCGCCATTAGAAGGCTCGTGAACTGCTCGCTCACGATGAATTCCTCTGCGGGCGACGGCGGGACGAGGGCCACATCGCGTTCGTCCAGCAGCTCCAGCACCACGTTGATGTCGTGACCGCTCCTGTGGATCCACTGGCGAATCTGGAGCAACGTCATGAGCGCTCGGGCGTCGGCCGTGGCTTCGCTTCCCCGTCGCCGGTCGGAGAGAAGCAGCACGTGATCAAGGGGACGGTCTCCAGCGAGATCGCCGTCGAGCGTATCCGCATCGATGGACGCCGACCGCCATTCGACCTTGATGTTCCGAAGGCCACCGGATACTCCGTTGTCGGCCGGCGCCGACCCGTTCGGAACGACGACCACCTCGGACCCGGATGACACGTAGTGGTCGAGCTCACGGATGATGCGTGGCGCCAGCTCGTTCCAACCGAGGATCAGGAAATGCTCGGGTTCACGCTCGGATGAATGGGCGGAATCCGCGGTGACCTGCGGTTCAAAGGACGCCCTACCGGTGAATCGAATGCGATCGTCATCTTCGGCGACGGCGATTATCTCGTCCTCCTGAGCAATAACCGTTTCCATTGGCGGGTTCAGCACAACCGTCCCATCTCGGCGCCGGAGACCGATGACACTCGAGTCGTCGAAACAAAGGAGTGCATCCCCGAACGTCATGCCCCGCAGTGACGGTTCGCGACGGAAGTAGATCTCGTCGCCGCCGAAGTCCAGGAGATCCTGGTACGCCTTGCCCAATCCCGGCTGGCGACAGACCTGGGCCGTGATGCGCGCCATGATCCCCTGAGACTGCACCACGTCTACCGAGTCGGGGACGACTTGCCGCAGACTCTCTGCCATCGACTGATCCCTCATCTCTGCAACGCACGACGCGCCGGGACGGAGCAGGTTCGAGCTGATCAGCGCGAGAACCGTCTTGACCACAAAGGCGTCACCGTCTTCGTTATCCGGCCTCACGACCACAATTGATTTGGCCGCCGTGGGGTTCACGATGCTGAGATCCGCCGCCTCATACGGGGAGCCGGTCCGAACGACGATGTCGGTAGGACCACGGTCGCGAATTCGCGTCTTCAGCTCCTGGTCCATCTCCGACTTGTCGAACGGGGCGAGGACGACCACCGAGGCGCGACGTAGGTTCCGGTTCGCGAGAACCAGCTCAGAGAGAATCGTGAACACTGCGGGTGACCACCCAAGGATCAAGGTGTGGCCGGTCTCGGCGACCAGGGTTCTCCCCCGTCCCAACTCCATCACGCGCTGATTGATGCCGTTGGCCAGGAGACCGATGAGCGACGACACGATCAGCACGCCGCCCAGCGTCACGATCAACGAGATGACCCGGAACGGCCACCCCACGTCGTCGGCCATGGTCCCGGGGTCCAGCGTTCGGAGCAGGCTGAGCCACAGCGCCTCCAGGAACCCAACCTGCAGGCCGTCGACGTTTATCCGCAGGATCGCCTGGACGGTGGCGGCGACCAGGATCAGCGCCACCGTTGCCACCGCCAGCCCTACGATCAGCGGCCTGGTCCCCGAGGCCACCAGGTTGTCGAAGCGGTAACGAAGCCGGGCGCGCGGCGAGAGCCGCAGTCCCGGAGGTATCTGTCGTTGACGAGCGCGATCCATCAGCGGGTCGTTTGCGTCACCGGAGTGAGGCGTTCCAGGGAGTATTAGCCCTTTGGACGCTTGAGGTAGGCCACCAACGACGTGCCGCCTGCCGGCGTGTCCTGGGACACCACGTTCACCAGCTCCCAGCCATCCTCTCCGAAGTTATTGAGTATCTCCCCCGGGTTATGAGGCAGCAGCGGCGCCACGAAGTACTCCCACTTCTGCATCTCTACACCCCCAATCTCTGATGTTCGATCTTCATGCACGCGTCCATCACGACGTCCAGCCCGCCCTCGCGGGCGATTCGGGCCGCCTCGTCGTTCACGATTCCGCTCTGGAGCCAGAACATCTTGGCGCCGACCTTCACGGCCTCCTCCGCCACCTCCACGGTGTACTCCGGCCGCCGGAACACGTCGACCACGTCGACCTTCTCGGGGAGATCCGTCAGCGAGGGATAGGCCGGTTCGCCGAGTACCTCCGTTTCGTGTGGGTTCACCGGGACGATTCGGTACCCGTGGTTCTGGAGGTACCGGGCCACGCCGTGGGATGCACGTGACGGGCTCGACGAGAGCCCGACGACGGCGATCGTCTTCGCTTCGGCAAGGATCTCGCGAAGCCTGTCGTCGGGGGGCATGTGACGTCTCAGGACAAACGGCTCCACATCACTCATGAATTCCTCCTCTAGGTGTCAAGAGTTCGAGGAACGACGAGAGGATCCGCGCAGTCGCTCCCCAGATCACGTGTCCATCCATCTCGAACACTTGCGTCAGGTACGTCACGCCCTCGTGCTCGAACTCCCGCTCGGATGCGGCCGCGATGAGATCGCGCAACGGGAACTCCAGAACGTCGGCGATCTCTTCAGCGTTCGGCGTGAAGGCCGGGTCCCGGTGAAGCAGTCCGATGAACGGAACGATCAGAATCCCCGTGACCCTGGTGTGGACGGACGGAAGTGCGCCGAGCAGCTCCACATCCGAAGGGCGCAGTCCGAGCTCCTCCTGCGCTTCGCGAAGTGCCGCGGCGGCCGGGTTCTCGCCGGCGTCGGCGAGACCGCCTGGAAAGGAAATTTCCCCCGCATGTCGCGACAGCGTGTCGCTTCGCTTGGTGAACACGAGCCTGAGCTGCGGGCCAGCCGCCAACACGGGCACAAGGACCGCGGCGAGCGCGGCGTCCTCGGGTGGTTCCTCGACGGGATACGACTCGAGGCGCGGACGGAGTTCCTGAAGCGTTTCCAACGACGTCATCCGGTCGGCCATAGTACCGAGCGGTATCATCGGTACATGGACAGCGCCACCGCCACACAAGTGCTCGTCGTTACCGACAAGGCCGCGGCGAAGGCCGCAACGCTCGGACAGCGCGAGGGATACGCCGATCCGTGCCTTCGGGTCCGCGTGGTGGCGGGAGGTTGTTCCGGGTTCGGCTACAAGCTCTCGTTCGAGGAAGCGCCGGCGGCGGACGACATGGTGATCGAGGCGCACGGCATCAAGGTCCTGGTCGACCAGAAGAGCGTGCCCATCCTCGCCGGGTCGACGCTCGAGTTCAACGACGCGCTCCTGGGCGGGGGGTTCAAGGTGAACAACCCGCAGGCGGTCCACGAGTGCGCCTGCGGCGAGTCCTTCTCGGTCTAACTCAGGAACGGCGCAGCGGCTGGACCGATCCCAGCCCCTTGACCTCGAGCAATCGCAGTTCCATCTCGGCCCACGGCGATCGCACTCGAGCGTCGGATAACAGAGCCGTCCAGAGTCGCTCGGGAGCCTGCGGCTCCGGCCACGCCTCGAACGCAAACCTCCATGCCGCTCCGGACAGAAAGTCCGTCTTGGTGTTCGCCGGCGTGTCCTGAGCAGGGGTGAGGACCTCGTACCCCGCCCGTTCGTGCGCATATCCGGGAAGCCATCGCCAGAATCGGCCCGGAGCTGCCAGGAGGACGGCGCCCTGCTCCACAGCGTTGCTCGCCTTCGCGAACGCCATCTTCAGGACGTCTGACATCGCCTCGTTGGCGAAGCTGACGTGATCCTCCCCGCGTGGATGCCACTGAAGCTCGACCGCCAGCTGCGGGACCTTGGACCGAGCCGAAACCACAACGTCGGTTGGTTGTTCCAGAATTCCATTCCCGAGCGCCGTGTCCACCGAGACCAGCTCCGGCTGGCCGAACTGAAGCGCGCGACGGAGGAAGGCTCGAAGGTCGGATTCGAACCCGAGCTTGATCCCCGAACTCGACTTCGCGGCGAGCCCGAAGTGGTTCGTCAGCGCCTGCATTTCGCCGGCCGCCGCCAGAAGCGCGGCCTGGACGGCCTCAGGATCGAGCATTTGCGGTTCGCGGTCGCGACATCGGCCGGAGCGTAGCAGGACGACCGGCCCGGAACGGAAGGGCTGTCGACCCGAACCTATACTTGCCTCGATGCCCACATCGGCGGACAAGACCCAGTGGCGGAACCTCTACGACGAGGTCGTCGTCACCGGCCTGTGCACCGGTTGCTCTGCGTGTGTGGTGGTCTGTCCGTTCCACGTCCTGGGGTACGAGGACTACAAGCCTGTCCAGTTGATGGATGAAGGGCCCGACCGCTGTTCCCACGGCGATCGCGGGTGCGACATCTGCACCCGGGCATGTCCTCGGTTCCGCGAATGGGAGCCCGAGATCGACCGCCTGATGTTCGGCCGGACACGGCTGCCCGAGGAAATCATCGGCGTTCACCGCGACGTCATCCTCGCCCGGGCCACGGACCCTCGCGTGCTCGCCCAGGGCCAGGACGGCGGCGTCGTTTCGGCGCTCCTGATCTGGGGCCTGGAGACCGGACAGATTGACGGAGCGCTCACGTCGAAGCTCTCCGAGGAGCGGCCGTGGGACGCCGAACCGACGGTCGTGACAGACGTCGACGGCATCCTCGCGACGGCCGGTTCGCGCTACACGTACTCGGCGAACCCCCTGGCGATGGTGAAGGCTGCGGAGATGGGGCTCTCGAACCTGGCGCTGGTCGGAATGTCGTGCCAGTCCAGCGTCACCGGCGCCTTGGGGGCCCGGCGCGTCAACAAGTGGCGAAAGAGACTGGCGTGGACCTTCGGCCTGTTGTGCTCGAAGACGTTCACCTACGACGGTCTGAACGTGGCCATCGCCCAGGACGAAATGGGGCTGGACCTGGACGACGTGGTTCGAGTCAACGTGAAGGGAAAGCTGCTCTTCTACACCAGTGACGGGGAAGAGCACAGCTATTCACTGAAGAAGGCCCACGCCCACACCCGTCCCGGATGCCTGAAATGTCCCGACTTCGCCGCCGAACACTCCGACATCTCGTTCGGTGGGCTCGGGCAGAACGACGGCTGGACGCTGACCGTCATTCGAACGGAGCTCGGCGAGCACATCTGGCGCGGCGCGCTGGAGGCCGGGATCATCGAATGGCGGCCCGGGCGCGAAGATCCCGGGGCCCTCGCGTTGATGGAAAAGCTGGCGGCGAAGCAACGAAACCGGTGGCCGCAAGAGGAACTACCGGCCGAATGGTCGTTCCCCGGCGTACTGCCGAACGGCAACGGTCAGGGAGACGAAACCGGAACCGGTATCTCACCGGAGGCCCGCAAGGGGCCCGCGCAGACGTAAGGCGCTGTTCGAGAAGATCAGCCGAGCGGCGGGCGGCTAACCGGTCTGGAAGCTCGCCACCAACGGGTGGTCCTTGTCGACCGGCCCGACCTGAGCCGCACCGCCGGGCGAACCAATCCCGCTGATCTCGTCGTTGAAGAACTCGGCGTTGACCTGGTGGTAGACCTTCCACTCCGCCGGGACATCGTCCTCGTAGAAGATGGCGGTAACGGGGCACACGGGCTCGCACGCCCCGCAGTCGACGCATTCGTCCGGATGGATGTACAACATGCGGCCACCCTCGTAGATGCAATCGACGGGGCATTCGTCGACGCATGCCCGGTCCTTCACGTCAATGCATGGCTCGCAGATGTCGTACGTCATCCATTTCCCCCTTATCTACGGTGCTGGCCGTACAAATACGAGTCTACCCCCGGAGCCCGGGTTCGCAACCTTGGAGTTCCACGGTCCCGGTCAGCGCTCCAGGGCGGGTGAGGGCGCCGCGGCCAGCAGGGTCCCGAGGACCGACGAGAACGGGTCGAGCGCGGCAACCGGATAGCACAGCACGAGGTCCGCCCCCGCTCGGTGATAGGCGTCGAAACGGTCAAGCGCCTCGCGCCGGCCCCCCATGACGGTCAAGGCCTTCACGAGGGGTTCCGGGACCTCCGCGAGGTTCCCGGACTCGAACGCCCGGGCGGCCGCCCGCGACTCTTCACCGAGGCCCATCCGGGCCAGCTGCCTGGCGTAGTGCGGAATCGCGGCGTACTGGGCGGTCGCGCCTCGTAGCGCGTCGTATGCCACGCCGTCCTCCACGCCAAGACAAGACCGGACATACACCGCCACGGTCACGTCGGAGGAACGACGCCCGGCCTCGGCTGCTGAGGCGTGGAGGATCTCGCGAGCCCGCGCCACGCGTTCAGGGGTGCACCAGTTCAACAGGACGCCGTCGGCAATGCGCCCCGCCAGCGCGATCATCCGGTCCCCGAGCGCGGCCAGCCAGACCGAAGGTGGCTCCTCGAGGTGAAGTCCCAGGGCAAAGCCCGACACCCCAAGTCGTTCGTGCGTGACCGTCTGGCCGGCGAGGATTCGCTTCACCACGCCGACGTACTCCTCGACCGCTCGGACCGGGTTCGGCGCCGTTCCCGACCCAACCCCCAGGACGAACCTCCCTCCGGTGAGTTCCTGAAGCGTCGCCGCGCCCATGGCGGTGATCGTGGGAGACCTGGTCTGCACCGTGACAACGCCGGCCCCCAGTGACATCCGGGAAGTCGTCGACGCGAGGGCCGCCAGCGTGGCGAACGCTTCCCTGGCCGCGATCTCGGGAACGAAGACGCACTCGTATCCCGTTTCCTCCGCGGTCTGGACCACCTGACTCAGTTGCCGACGAGGCAGCGGATCGCGAAGGACGAGCCCGGTGCGCGGCCGAATTGACCGTGGCGCTGGGTCGCGCGTCGTGGCGGACGGTAAGGTCATGTGCCCATCGTCCCATTCGGGAGTGTGGCATGGATCGAATCCAGTTCCGGACCGAAGACGGGCTCCTGCTGGAGGGCGAGCTTCGGCTTCCAGACGGTCCCGCCGTCGCCTCGGCCGTCCTCTGTCACCCGCACCCGCGGCACGGCGGAAGCAAGGACCACCCGCTGCTGTGGACCATTCGAAACGACCTCGCCGGTCGCGGCTTCGCGGTCCTCGTCTTCAACTTCAGGGGCGTCATGGGATCTGATGGCGAATATGGAGGCGGGAAGGCGGAGGTGGCCGACGTTCGAGCCGCCGTCGGTGTCGTTCGAGACGAGGTGGACGGCCCAACGCTCGTCTGCGGATGGTCGTTCGGCGCGTACGTGGCTCTATCGACCGCGCTCGGGGATGACCGCATCTCGGCACTGGCGTTGCTCGGCCCGCCGCTGGGGGACGCACCCATCCCGCTCCCCGACATGCCGGGACGAGCGGAGCTGAAGGCGTTCGATCGTCCGGTGCTTCTCGTCGCCGGCGAGGCGGATCAGTTTTGCCCGTTGCCGGAGCTTCGGATATTGGGACGAAAGCTCACACGAGCGACGGTGCGAACCGTCTCCGACGCCGACCACTTCTTCTGGAGGCAGGAGCGAGAGACGGCGCAGATCGTCGGCGATTTCGCCGAAGAAGCGCTACAGCGTGAGGGTCGGAATCAGTAGTCGCCGGCGCTGCGCGGTGGCTCGAGGACCTCGACGCGCGAGCGAGGGATTCGCCTCCAGCGCTGGCCGGGTGGAGGTCCGAGGATCATCCGGCGAATCCGCCACACGGCCAGCGAGACCAGCAGCACGGTGGCGAGAACGACGCCAACCGCCACCCCCACGGCGACCTTCAGCACGAAGCCGAGCGCGCCGGTGATGGCGAGGATGAGCAGGATCAGAATGAGGACGGCCATGACTCCTCCTGTGACACAGCAAGTGTACGCGGCGTCCGATCAGGTCGACCCGCCGTGATCTACGTCGGCACCAGTGGTTGGCAGTACCGCTCGTGGAAGGGCCCGTTCTACCCGGAAAAGCTTCCCCAGCGCGCGTGGCTATCGCACTACGTGAGCGTCTTTCCGGTGGTCGAGGTGAACAACTCGTTCTACCAGCTGCCCAAGGAAGGGACGTTCGACAAGTGGCGCGACGAGACGCCGCGGGGCTTCATCTTCGTCATCAAGGCGAGCCGCTATATCACCCACATTCGCCGGCTTCGAAACGCCAAGGAATCGGTCGACCTCTTCTGGTCGCGGACCAGCCGGTTGAGCGAGAAGCTCGGGCCGGTCCTGTTCCAGCTGCCCCCGAGGTTCAAGGCGGACGTGGGGTTGCTTCGCGAGTTCCTGTCCGTCTTGCCTCGACACCTCAAGTTCGCGTTCGAGTTTCGCGACGATTCCTGGCACACGAAGGAGGTATGGCAGGCCTTGGACGGCGCCGGCGCGGCCTGGGTCCTGGCAGACCGGCCCGGGGCGCGGGTAGAGCCGGTCATCACCGGGGGGTGGTCCTACATCCGCTTCCACCAGGGGCGCCCGTTCCACCCGGCGTATCCGCGGTCGAAGTTGGCGCGGTGGGCAGACCGGATCGCCGAGCTGCCCGCACGGGACACCTACATCTTCTTCAACAACGACCCGCTGGCCGCGGCGCCGCGCGACGCGAAGATCATGACCGACCTTCTCCGTAAACGTGGCCAGGAGGTCGCCGACGCGCCCGTGACCGACGAGCGGCCCTAGAGTGGAACGCCGGAGAGGACCATGATTCTCGGTTCTGTCATCTCCTGCATGGCGTAGCGGAGCCCTTCCCTGCCGTAGCCAGACCCCTTGGCCCCGCCGTACGGCATCTGGTCCGCTCGGAACGCCGACACGTCGTTCACGATGACGCCGCCCACCTCGAGCTCCCGGTGCGCAAGCATGGCTCTTTCGATTGACGACGTGAAGACGCCCGCCTGGAGCCCGTAGTCCGAGTCGTTCACCAGGGCCAGCGCTTCTTCGAACGTCTGGTACGGCTCCACGGTGATCACCGGTCCGAACACCTCCATGCACCGCACCTTCATCTCGGCCGTGGTGTGGGCCAGAACCGTCGGGTAGTAGAAGGGGTCTTCCCGCTTGCCGCCGGTCAGGACCTCGGCGCCCTGCTGCACGGCTTCCTTGACCCAGGCATCCACCCGTTCGAGCGCTCCACTATCGATGAGCGGACCGACGTCGACCGTGGGGTCGAGCGGATCCCCGACCTTCAGGCTTTCGACCTGCTTCACGAGCCGGGCGATGAAGTCGTCGTAGACCTCAGACTGGATGAAGACGCGCTGGACCGCGATGCAAGACTGGCCGGCCTGGTAGTAACCACCGACGGCGACCCTTCCCGCGGCATGGTCCAGGTCGGCGTCGGAGTGCATGATCACTCCGGCGTTGCCACCCAGCTCGAGCGTGGCGTGCTTTCGCGGATCGAGGCCCTTCAACTTCCAGCCGACTTCCGTCGAGCCGGTGAACGAAAGCTTCTTGAACCGGGTGTCGCGGACCAGCGCTTCAGCCCGGTCGCTCGGAATGGGCACGACCGACAGCATGCCCTTCGGGAAGTCGGTCTGGTCGAAGAGCTCCGCCAGGGCGATGGCCCCAAGCGGCGTCATCCCGGCCGGTTTGACCACAATGGGTGCGCCGACCGCCAGCGCGGGCGCCATCTTGTGCGCCACCAGGTTGACCGGGAAGTTGAACGGAGTGATGGCCAGAACAGGCCCGACGGCGAACCGACGGACGATTCCGGCCCGGCTCCCGAGGCTTTCCTCGGTGTCCAGGGGCAAGACCTCGCCGTTCATCCGCCGGGCTTCCTCGCCCGCCCACCGAAACGTCGACACGGCGCGGTTCACTTCGACCTTGGCCCACTTGATGGGCTTGCCGCCTTCCCGGGCGACCAGTTCCGCGAGCTCGTCCGCGCGCTTGGCGATGCCCTGCGAGATACGGAGGAGCGACTCCGAACGGACGTGGGTAGGCAGGTGGCGAGACTCGCGAAACGTCTCCGCCGCGTTCGACACCGCTTCCTCGACGTCCTGCGGCGAGGGAACGCCGAGCGTGGCGACGACGCTTCCGTCGAACGGCGACTTGACGTCGAGCGTCTCGTCGCCCGTCCTCCATTCGCCCGAAATGTAGACGGGTCTGGTCTCCATCAGCTCATCACCTCGTTGGTCATGCCCAGGGCGTCGCGCGCACCGGCTCCCTGACAATGTGGCACATTTTCGAGGGAGGATTGGCCTGATGCCGAAGCTGTCGGACGAAGAGGTCGCTCAGGCGCTGCGTGGCAGCGATCTCCCCGGCTGGCGTTTCGACCGGGGCGAGATCTTCAAGAACTACAAGTTCGGTACCTTCTTGGACGCCATCGCTTTCATCAACCGGGTGGCCGAGCGCGCAGAGGCGGCGAACCATCACCCCGACTTGGAGAACCACTACAACCGCGTCCGCATCGCCCTTCACACGTGGACCGAAAACGGCGTGACCGAGAAGGACGTCGCGCTGGCGCGCGAGATCGAGGCCGCCGCAAGGACGGCCGGCTAGTGGCCCCTGACGTTCGGTCGCGATCCGAGCGGCTTCAGGACCAGGCGGTCGTGCGGCTCCTCCACGTCGACCAGTCCCTCCAGGCCGTCTTCGACGTACAGCGTCATCCCCTCGACGTCAGCTGATTGGTCGCCCGGCTCCGGCCCTTCCGCCAGCACCGCCTGGACGGCACCTCCCACCCGGGCCAGCCGGATCTTGGCATTCGGGTTGAAGCGCGCCGCGGCGGCCTGCGACTTGGTGAGGATCTCTTTCGCCCAGTCGGTGAACTCGATCACCGGTCGGGAGCATCCGGATCGAGCCGCCAGGAAAACGTCGGCCAGCCGTTCTCCCAGACCAGGAACGCCACGTAGAACGCAAATACGACAGAAGCGGCACCGAAGAAGATCAGATGGAAGAAGTGATGTCCGAGATGCACGTCGAGGTGTCCCCCGCCACCGAGCCCATGGCCATGTCCGCCGAAGAGGAAGGCAAGAGCTGGAAGAAGGTACACCACGACGGCGCTTCGCCGTCCCACCCGGACGGGCGCCCACCGATCTCGAAGTCCTGATAGAGCCCCGAACGAGTACAGCGAACCCGCCACCACACCGGCCTCGTAGGCGGTGGCGAGGCCGTCGATTGAGGCGATCGGCTCCGGCGTCCACGCATCCGGGCCAACCGGCAGGCCCGTGGTTCGAGAGACCGCCCATACCCCCAGGACGACCGCGTTCCCGACGGCGCCGGCAGCGTGAAGGGCCCTCGATTCGCCTCGGAGGATGGCGGCTCCCCACACCAGTTGAAACGTTGCCACCAGGACGAAGAACAACCCGAAGCGGAATTCCTCGCGGAAGTGCTCGGGAGCGACGGCGAAATGGATCAGCGCCGCCCCCGCGGACAGCGATCCCAGGGCCACCCGGGTCGCCCCAGGACGGCTGTCCGCGGAAACGGCGGTTCGCCCCCTTCTCTCAGAGGTAAGGCTGCTGAGTCTCGTCCGGTCTGCCTCAGGCCGCGGCGGGCCGGCTCGCGTATGCCCGCGTTGCGAAGAACCCGGCGAACAACGCGGCAAGGCCGGTCACCAGGTGGACCCAGTTGTACGCGGCCGGTATCCCATCCTCCTCGTAACCCAACAGGTTCCCGAGGCTGTCGCTGTCAACGAATCCCCAGATTGCCAGGACGACCAAGACGATGCCGACGATTCGCGCGACCATGCGGGCCGCGTTCTCGCCGGCGAAGAACGATCCCAGCACGGCGATGGCGATGACCCAGTGAACGACGTTCTGGAGCACGGTCCGGTCCAGGATTACCGCGCCGCCGATGGTCAACTCATCGAGGATCAACTCGAGGAGCGCCACGGCCACATAGGCGAGGCCGAAGATCAAGGCGTAGGTTCGTGCAACTCCCCAGCCCCCCGGCCAGCCCCTGGGCGCGCAGCGCCCATTCCAGCTTCCTGCATACCGCCTCCTTCCGTGAGGAACGATGCAGAGCTTGCCGGCAGAACGGTAGGTCGAGAGGGCGGTGCAAAGCAAGCGGATCTGACGGTTCATGACGACACGGCGGCTTGGATCCGGCGACCTAGGTGAGCGGAAACGGCGGCTGGAGCCACCACGGCGCATCGCTTACGTCGATCGATGCAACCCACTTGACCCACCAGAAGCCGCGGCGGCCCGGTGCGACGACCCGAGCCGGATATCCGTGCCCTGCCGACAGGGCGCCCGACCCGACCCGGGTGGCCAGCCACAGGTTCGAGGCATCTCGCATGGGAAAGCGCCTGGCGTAGCCGGTGACCGACCGGACCTCGATGCTTCTGCCTCCCGGTGCTTCGGGCAGGAGCGCGTCCATTCGCACGCCCTCCCAGTCCTGCGTGGCGAACCAACCTCCGGTGCAGTCGATGGTCGCCTGGACCCGTTCGCGTTGACGGTCGAGCTCGTCGAGGGAGACCCGCCGGACCTCCCGTCCGGCCTGTCGGATCGAGAGGAACCAGGAGGAGCCGTCCAGTACGGGGACCGAATCGTTGAACCACTGCGTCACCGGCATCGCCTCGGGGCGGAACGAGCCAGTCTCGTACGACCCGGTGAAGCGGCGGCGACGGCCGGGAAGTCGGCTCACCCACACGAGGCCCGACAGAGCGCCATACGCGGCCACCGACGCGGCGCCGAGCGCCGCCGAACGAAGGAACGCCCTCCGCGAGAAGTCGCTTCGCCGGGGACGGACCGGTCTGGTGAACAGATGCCAGAGCGCGAAGGGAACCGACACCAACGCGGCTCCGACGTGAATCTGCATCGCGGTCACCCCGCCCGCGCTGAGCAGCAGTCCGGTGCTGTGGGCGATGCCCGCGACCAACGCCACAGCCACCAGCACGGCGAAAAACAGGGACGCCCACGAGCTGGGCCGGCGGCGGCGAAGCCCTCGCCGAGCGATCACCGACTTCCACGGGGTGAGCACCAGGATTCCTATCCCCGCCACGCCGTGCCCCACCACCGCCCACCGCGACCACCCGGTGCCGATGGCATACGCCAGGCCACCCGTCGCCAGGGCAGCAGCCAACAGCGCCAGCAGGGCCAAATTCGTTCGGCGGCCGGCCATGGGTTCATTGTGGCTCCGAACGGCACGGGTCATACTCATTCGGGTCCTTCGACCCTTTCCCGAGTGGAGGAGTTCTGCGGATGGGCGTGCCGTTATGGCGATCGCACTGGGCCGGCTCGGAGGCCTGCTGGCTCGCTTGTTCCGTCTGCCCCGAGGCGGGCGGCTGCTCGACTACGTCCGCTCTGAGCGAAGAACCCTCCGGCACGGCTTCGTCGCGCTTCTCCTTGGCGCCCTAACCTCCTTCGTCGCGGGCATCACGCTCGCGAATATCACCGAAACGCTTCGGCAGCTCCCGGGCCTGCTGATCCTCATTCCCGCCGTGCTTGGAATGCGGGGCACGATATTCGGCGCCATGGGTGCTCGGCTCGGAACGAGCACTCACGTCGGTCTGTTCGAGGTGACGTCCGAGCGAACCGGCGTGCTTTATCAGAACGTCTACGTCGCCGCGATGTCGACTGTCTTCTCGTCGTTCTATCTCGCGGCGCTGGCGAAGCTCTCCGCGTTGGCGTTCGGACTCCCGTCGATTTCGTTCTTCAAGTTCGTGACCATCGCGGTGATCGGAGGGATCGTCGACTCGACGCTCATCCTGCTGCTTACCATTGGGATCTCCGTGCTGTCGTACCGACGGCAGTACGACCTGGACGCTGTCTCGACGCCCGTCGTTACGGCGGCGGCGGACATGCTGACGGTTCCGATCCTGTACCTCGCCACGTTCCTCACCAGGGTCGAGTGGCTCAACACGACCCTGGCAGTCATCTGCATCGTGCTGGGCGTGCTGTCCGTGGCCGGCGGCTTCCTCACGAAGCTGCCGCTGGCCCGGCGGGCGTTCGTCGAGATGGCTGGGGTCATCGTGCTCACCCCACTGCTGGACATCCTGGCCGGCACCGTGATCGAAGCGCGACTGCACCAGTTCGCCGCCCTTCCTGCGCTCTTGCTCCTGGTCCCATCGTTCGTGGCATCCGCCGGGAGCTTGGGAGGAATTCTTTCGTCGCGGCTTTCGTCGAAGTTGCAGATGGGGTTGATCTCGCCGACCGGCCTGCCTCAAGGCCTGGCCTATCTCGATGCCGTGCTCGTGGTTGGGTTCGGAGTCGTGGTGTTCGCCTTCACCGGAGCGATCGGTTATGGCTACAGCGCTCTGACCGATACCGCTCACCCAGGAGCGGGTACGATGATTCTCGCGACGCTGGTGGCCGGCCTGATTGCCACCGCCATCGCCATCATTGTGAGTTACTACGTCGCCATCATTACGACGAGGTTCAGACTGGACCCCGACAATCATTCGGTGCCGATCATCACGAGCGTCATGGACCTCGCCGGCGTGATCTGCTTCATCTTCACCTTCGCTCTGTTTGGGGTGGCGCTCGGTGCCTAACGGCGACGATCAACCCAGAAACGTCAAGGAGCTCCTGGTCGAGGCCAAGGACGTCAGCGAGCTCATGGTGGACCTGGCCTACGCAGCGGTGTTCTTCAACGACGGCGCGCTGGCGGAGGAAGTCGAGGTGTTGGAGGAACGCCTCGACACGTACCTTCGTCGGCTGCGCGAGATCGCAATGCTGGCGGCCAGATCGCCGGAGGACGCCGAGGCGATGGGAGGCGTGCTCCAGATCGGGGTCGCCATCGAGAAGATGGGAGAGGCCGCTTCCGACATCGCCCGCGTCGTGCAGGCGAAACTCGGTATTCCGGATGTGCTTCGGCCGGACCTTCGCCACGCCGACGAGATCGTGGGGCGGGTCCGGGTGCGAGAGGGGGCGACGGTCGTCGGCCGGTCGCTGAAGGACCTCATGCTTCCGAAGGAGACCGGGATGTGGCTGCTGGCCATCCGGCGGGGCGCCGAATGGGAATTCGATCCGCAGGCCGACACCGTGATCTCGGAGGGAGACGTCCTCCTGTATCAAGGGCCCGAAGAGGGCGTTCACTTGATCCGCGAGCTGGCCGGGGCGCCGGCGCTCCCGGAGCCACCGGCCGCGGAGATGCCGCCGCTCACCGAGCTCGACCGCGCGGTGGACATCCTCGTGGAGATGAAGAATGCGGCCGAGGTGGCGGTCGGACTGGCGTACTCGTCGCTGATCTTCAACGATCCAGCGCTCGCCGCCGAGGTCGCGACGCTCGAGACCCGTTCGGACATCCTCCACGACGAGCTCGAGTCGTGGGTCTTGAAGGCGGCGCCTGAGGCGCGGAACAC
>JALYGK010000032.1 GCA_030777105.1 Actinomycetota bacterium
GGCCTGCGCCGGCCCGACGTTCGAGGACCGGCGCGACGCCGCGCTCATTCGGGTCTTCATCGATACCGGCGCGAGGCTGAGCGAAGTCGGAGGGCTCCGGTGGGCGCCTGATGATCCCGAGCACAACGATCTCGATCTCGACCAGGGTTTAATCCGCGTCATTGGCAAGGGTCGCCGGATGCGACTCCTACCTATAGGCCGTAAGACCGTAAAGGCACTTGACCGCTATCTGCGTAAGCGCGGACAGCATCCCGACCGTGATCAACCCTGGCTCTGGCTCTCTCGGAAGGGACAGTTGACCCCCAGTGGGATCCGACAGGCGATCCGCCGGCGTGCTCGCGAAGCCGGTATCGGGTCTATCCACCCGCATCAGTTGAGGCACACCTTCGCCCACACCTGGCTCGCGACCGGCGGTTCAGAAACCGACTTGATGAGGATCACCGGATGGCGTTCCCGGGCCATGCTGCAGCGGTACGCCGCGTCCACCGCGGACGAGCGCGCCCTAGCGGCGCATCGGCGACTCAGCCCCAGCGACCGGCTCTAGGTTCCGGCAGGGCGCTCACCCCGCAAATCGCCCCGGACTTCGCGCAACGCCACGTGTCGACTCTTAAGACTCAGATTGTTATGTCTTAAGACATAACATCCCGACCACCTTCCACGGCCCGTGCGCGTGAATTCTAACCGCACTTGCCGACGTGCATGATGACTCACTCGCCTATTCTGGCTGGACAAGCCCCCAAAGGGTCTGGTACGGTTTTCAGTGGAGGTGCTCAACCGACGAAAGGATCGTCCCCCGTGGACGGTCCAGGAGGTTGAGATGGATATAGGCAATGCCCACCTCCGACCCCTCGAGTAAGGCTCGGCTGAGGGGCCGAATCGGTGCGCTTTCGATCCACGCTCGCTACGACTCGAAGGCGCTAACCGCCAAGGCGCGAGAGCGGTTCCTCGAGCGGTTCCTGGACGAAGTCGATCCGAAGCGGGAGCTCCCCGAGAAGGAACGACTCCGTCGCGCGGCGTCAGCGCGAAGGGCCTATTTCGCTCGGCTCGCGCTGCGTTCAGCGAATGCTCGTGCTCGTCGGGCAAGGCACCGCGCGACTGGGTGACCCGCATGCCCGCCCCCGTTCTGCCACGGCACCGACGTCTGACGTACGAAGATGTCCTCCCGCGTCCCCTCTCAAGGCGGATATGGGCGCTCGTTCGCCAAGGAGACCCGGGAGCGAGGCGCTACGAATCGCGGTCCGAAGTCGCGATGGCAGTAATCACCGCTTGCGTCGCCGCACGACGGTCGAGGGAATGGACGCGAGCCCTGTTCCTCGATCCGAAGAATGCCATCTCAGACTGGTTCTTCTATGACTACCAAGGGAAGAAGCGAAGCCCGCGGGCCGCTGAGCGGCAATTCAATCGTGCGTGGGACCGGGCCGAAGCGCGGGTGGCGCAGGACCCCACGTTCAGGGACCGTGCGAGTGCGTACGAGCACGTCGCAGCCGTTCTCGACGCCATCGAGGGCCAGACCTGGTCGGGAGTGGGCGGCTGGAGCGACCTGACGCTGCTCATCGTTCACGTCGGCTTGGCGGCCAAGGCGGGAGGCCCCCGCTATGGGGCCAGCGTCAGGGAGGTGGCCGAACGGAGCGGTCTCACGACAAGTTCAGTCGTCCGAGGGCATCGGCGGCTACGAAAACGGGGCTGGCTAAGGCTCAAAAAGCAGGGGCGCGGTGAGGTCGCGAGCGTGTGGCAACTGCAGGTCCCGAAGGGTGCGACAAAACCGGACCATTCTGTTCCCGCCTATCCACCGGGAGGTGAAGAATGTGCCGGGTCTTTCGCTTCAGATCACGATGCCTTCCGTTGGCCTGGGCTCGGGAAGGCCAAATACTTCGTGTACCGCCAGCTGACCCGGGAGTCCATTGAGACACGGGAAATCGCTGCCAGATTGGGGAAGACAGCCCGGACGATTCAGCACCACCTTCGGGGTCTGTCGCGGTTCGGGCTCGCGAAGCGGCTTCCTGCTGGCTGGGTTCGGGGCGACGCATCGCTAGATGACGTCGCGGCTCAACTAGGGGTGGCTGGTGTCGGTAAGCGCCAACGTGAAGCGCACGCCCGGCAGCGGGATGCCTACCGTGCGGCGCAAAAGGACGCCCGGACTCGCCGATCTGGGCGTCGCACGGTCCGACGTCAAGGGGCTACCAAGAGGATGTGAGTGTGAGCACAGATCTAAAGACGAGACAGGTCCGCGTGTATACGCGCCCGTCGCCAGAGGAGGCCCTCGCTCTCCGACTACGGTCGGTGTTGTCCGGGGATCCACCGGGATGGCGAAGGGATCAGAGATGGCCGTGGTGGCTGGTGCGCCAGATGGTCGGCGGTTCGGTAACTACGGCCTCCTTCAGAGAGGTTGTTGATGATCTGCTCAGGGCCGGAGAAGTCGTCGAGGTCCGAGAGGTAGCGGGCGGGCGACTCGAGCCACGACATCTTCTTGTTTTGACGAGTCGATGGGACGATTACGCCTGGGGTGACCTTCTCGACGTGCGTGGTCGTGACGATGTGGTTGCGCGGTTAGCCTGCTGATCGGTCCCCCTCGCAGTGTGCAGGGCGAGCTACGAGTCAAGGAACGGAAGCGTGTCATCCGCTGCGACAGGGAGCCGTCCCCCCTCGCGTCCTGCCAGGCCTCGGAAAACGCAACCTGACGCGACTGCCCGAGCCTCCCGTCCGCGGCAATCCTGGTTCAGAGCTCGGCCTGAGATCGTAAAACCCGCATGCTTTGATCGGCCGGGCCGGCCCACTTATCGGTGGCGGGGCGATGACCGGTTCTCACCGGACTTCTCGCCTCCCAGGGTATTGCTCGATGAATCGAGGATGGTGATTGGGCACCTAGACTGGAGGTGATGGACGAGGCAGACGCCGGCTTCGATGAGAACGCGCCTGCGACAACGCCGGAAAGGCCAGAGACGCTCTTTCACTACACAGACGCAGCGGGGCTGCGGGGCATCATCTGGAACCGTGAACTGTGGGCTACAGATCGTCGTTTTCTGAATGACGCCCAGGAACGGCAGTACGCGCTCGAAGGCTTCATCCCGAAACTGCGCCGTGTCGCCCCCGTTGAGCCGGAAGACTCGGGCGAAGAATTTCTCAAGATGCTCCGCGAAGACTTCGCCGGGTATCGGGCATGGGTCGAAGAGGAACTTCGGAATCGGCACTTCCCCGTTTACGTCACGTGCTTCTCGGAGCCTGGCGATCTCTTGAGCGCCTGGCGCGCATACGGCACGGACCACGGATATGCGGTCGAGTTTCAGGCGGACGCCCTAGAGGACGCGTTAAAGGAGACTCCACTTCTGGACACCGGGGGCCTGAAACGGGTCACGTACGGCATCGGTGCCGCCGACGACCTCTTTTCCGAGCTGCTCGACGATGTCAGCCGCGACACGAATCTGGCACACATGAGCATGCACGCCTATTACATGGCCTTCAGAATCACCGCGGCGCTCGCCGCCGTGAAGCACCCTGCGTTCGCCGAGGAAAGGGAATGGCGGCTGGTGGTGGCCTCGGAGGAACATGAGCTAGCTGATCAGATCGAGTTCCGGGCGAGCCCCATAGCAGTCGTCCCCTACATCAAGATCCCTTTCCCCCTTGAGGCGATCCGGAGCGTCAGGGTCGGCCCCGGTCGACACGTACAAGCACGCCAGCAAGGCGTAGAACGGCTGCTCGAGACGAAAGAGAGCCGTGCGAGGGTCTACGTCTCCGAAGTCCCGCTGAGGACGTAGCTCCTCGAGCACCCTCTCAGGACATCGTCCGACTCCTCTCGATGTCATGACCGCTTCCCCCCGTAACCGCTGGGAGCGTGGGCGACGTCTCTGAACAGTCGAAGGGGCCGTGAAGACAACGGCGCCGAATGCGTCGAATGCCCGATTAGGTTCTGTTTCGGGCCTCTCGAGCTGCACGAATGGCGTCCCAAAACGTCGAAGAGGGGGTCGGTTATCCGCTCTAATCTGAGCGGCTGGACGGGCGTCCGCGGCGCAAGGTCGGAGGGGCGGCTCACGGGGCGGTAGGCCACGCAGATCACTGCCCTTTGAGTCCTCACCGTCCTGACCGTCCTAACGGATCGTCGCCGTCCAGGGGGAACGCTGATGGATTCCCAGCGCGTTCCAGCCGCCTACAACCTCCATCGGACATCTGATCGGGGTCCGACCCGTGGGCGAACCCCAGTTGAAGCGACCTCCTTC
>JALYGK010000033.1 GCA_030777105.1 Actinomycetota bacterium
GCGCCACGCCGTCGTCCCCCTCGCCAACGCCGTCCGTCGATGAGTTCTTCGAACCGACCCCCTCGCCAACGCCGTCGAGCACACCGACCATCGAGGACACGCCGACTGCGACACCGACCCCGTCCGAAGCGCCGTCGGCCTCACCGACCTCGGGACGAGGATCGGGGAACAGTGGGCCCGGTTCGGCGAATAGCGGACGCGGTTTATCGAATACCGGGCCTGGTCCGGACAACCTCGGATCCGGTTCGTGTGAGGACCACTCGGGGTCCAACAGCGGATCGGGTTCCGACAACAGCGGCCCGGGGTCTTTCAGCAGCGGCTCGGGCGATGGCGAATCGTGCGAGTGGGATGACAACTCCGGTTCTGGATCTCGGGAGGACTGACATGAGGAAGCGACTGGCTGCGGCCCTGGTAATCGCGGGAACGGTGACGATGGCGTCTGCCGGTATTGCCCTGGCGGCGAGCGTCAGGATGGTGGACGACGCATTCCAACCGGGTTCGATCACCGTGGCGGCGGGAGAGAGCATCACGTTCACGAACTCAGGGGAGAGTCCTCACACGGCGACCGCGGACGACGGTTCGTTCGACACGGGGACGGTTGACCCCGGGGCGAGCGCCACCGTCACGTTCGATACGCCGGGGAGATACCCGTACTTCTGCCGGTTCCACGGCGATCCGGGTGGTGGCGGCATGGCCGGCGTCATCACGGTCACAGGAGCGGGCGGTGGCACCGGCGGCGGGAACGCAGGAGGAACCGCTGGTGGGAACGCGGGCGGAACAGGGGGTGGAACCGGCGGTGGAGGAGGCACCGGCGCTGCGTCTGGGGGCGTCCTTCCGCAGACGGCCTCACCCTTGCCCTTCATCGCCCTCGCCGGCGCTGTGCTCCTGGGTGCCGGACTGTGGCTGGGACTTCGTCGTCGGGCCTGAATCGCCGGCGAGTTGGCCAGGCAGAGATCGTCGGTCGCGGGCGTTCTCGCCGCCGTGCTCATAACGGTCGGGGCGGGAACGCTCGCGTATCCGGCCCTGGCCTACGCAGCTTCTTCGCTGCGGCAAAGCCGTCTGGCAGCGGAGGCGCGTGTCCTGCGAGGCGTCATGTCGCCGCCGCGATCTGTGCCGGTCACGAATGTCGTCGCATTTCGACCGACGGATGGACAGCCGCTCGGAGTGATTCGCATTCCGCGGATCGGCCTCGAAGCGGTGTTCTTCGAAGGCGTCAAAGAGGAGACGTTCCTGACTGGACCGGGACACCTCCCGTGGACGGCGCTGCCGGGCTCGGTGGGTACGTCGGTCCTGGCAGCGCATCGCGACATGCATTTCGCGAACCTGAAAGACCTTGAGGTGGGGAATCGAGTCCTTCTCGACCTGCCCCACCGCTCTGTTCGATACCGAGTGACCCGCCGCGACATCGCCGACCCGGCCGATGCATGGGTGACCAAGCCTGGCGCAGATCCCGTTCTTCGTCTGGTTACGTGCTGGCCGCCGACCTTTATCGGGCCTGCGCCCGAGCGCCTGGTCGTTTCCGCTGTCCCCGTCGGCAGAGTGGCGCCAGAGCCTGCTAAGAGCACAACGTCGACTGTCGCCCGAACTCTGACGTTCGAGACCCGAGACGCCAATCCGCTCTCGCCATCGTCGCTGCCGTTGGCCGGCGCCGCTGGAGCGGCGGCTGCCGCGCTTTCCGCCTTCGCCGCGTTTCGGTGGAAGCAGTTCCGGTGGGGTTTCCTCGGATGGATCGCCGGGGTCGGGATCGTGTTCCTTACCTTGCTGGCGGCGTGGGCTGGCCCGCACCTTGCGGCCAGGTGGTTCACGGGCGGCTCGTATACTTGATGGCGACAACTGCATATGGGGGTGAACTGGCTTCGACCTGGGTGAAGAACCTTCTGGGAGAAGCGGGCCGAGGTTCCGGATGCCTCGTTAAAAGCCGGAAACCAACAAACGCCAACAAGTCAGAACTGGCGTTCGCTGCCTAAGAACTAGGTAGCCGTCCTCCGCGGGACGCCTGCGCCCGCGGGTCGGGCGTCGTGAGCAGGCTCACGGCGATGGTTTGGCCTGGTGGCCGTCGTCGGACACCGAAGCCGGGCTGGCCGCGAGGTCCTCCGCCGGTCGGAGCCTCGCGGTAAGACGAATCGGCCGGCTACGCCCGTAGAAGACCCAGGTGGTCGCTCAGGGACGCGGGTTCGAATCCCGCCACCTCCAAGAGGGCTTTCGTCACGAGAGCCTTGTTGGAGGTGGCTCCAGTTGGTTGTGCGGGTCCGGCTTGTCGTCGGTCGGCGAGGAATCGGAATTAGCGCGTGTCATTTCCGCCTTGCTAGGGTTCCCAGGATCCCGCTGAAATTGAAGTTCGGGCCGCAGATTTAGTCAGGCTCATAGGAGAACAGCCGATGTTCGCCCGGCAGTCCCTTGAGCGGGTGGATCCCCCGATCCTCCAGTTGGATTCCCGACGAGGCCAGAAGCGACCGAGTGATTTCCGATGCCAGGATCTCCTGCGGCTCGGCGGCTGCCATGACCCTCGCGGCCTCGTGAACGGCGATGCCTTCGACGTCTGTGCCGACAACACCAATCTCTCCGACGTGTACTCCGGCTCGGATCTGAAGCTGCTGAGAGGCGGCCGCTGAACGGATCGCGGCCGCACAGCGGACGGCCGGAGCGGGCGCGTCGAAGACGGCGAGCATACCGTCTCCCGTCGTCTTCACCTCACGGCCTCCGAACCGGTCGAGCTCGTTGCGAGCCGACTGATAGTGCCGAGAAAGCACCTCGCGCCAGGCGGCGTCGCCGAGACCCGCAGCGGTCGACGTCGACTCGACGAGATCCGTGAAGAGAAGCGTGGCAAGACGCCGCCCTCGAATACCCCCTCTGGAGCCCAGGAAGGTTCGTAGCCCCTGCCACTCGATCTGAACCACCGGCTGGTCCCCGATGACCCATGCGTCATGGCCGGGAGGGATGTCATAGGCGTCGTCGGGGCCCATCTCCATTTCGGTGCCATCCTCGGTGATGACACGGATCCGTCCAGAGATGACCACTCCTACGTGGCGGGCGCGGCACCAGTCGCCACCGACCTCGGGTCGGACGTGTGTCGACCATCTCCATCCCGGCTCGGCAACGAACCGGCCGACGGTGAGATCCCCGAGCTCCACCACGGTCTGCGTGCCGCCCGAGAAGGTGAAGATCTCTTCCGCTTCTCGGAGGCTCTTCCTGTTGGGAGCCGCCACGAGCGGAGCATGGCCCTCCTGTTTAATCCCGTCAACGTAAGCTTGTTCGCTCCGGCTCTGTCCGCGAGACCGGCGCATCGCTTCCAGCGGACCCCGTAACCCTCCGGAATGAGCGCGGGTACGATCAGGACTCCAAAGCGGTGACGGATGACCATGCAAGTTGCTGAAGCCATCGGGGCAGCCCTCGCGGGCCTGGGAGTCCGCGACGCGTTCGGCCTAATCGGAAGCGGCAACTTCGTCGTCACGAACGCAATTGTGCGGCGGGGAGTCAGGTTCGTCTCGGCGCGGCATGAGTCAGCCGCCGTGAGCATGGCCGACGGGTACGCGAGGGTTACCGGCCGCGTCGGAGTGGCGACGCTTCATCAAGGCCCCGGCGTGACGAACGCGACGACGGCGCTCACGGAGGCGGCGAAGGCGCGAACACCGTTACTGGTGCTTGCGGCGGATACGTCCGCGAGCGCGGTCCGATCGAACTTCCGAATCGATCAGGCTGCGCTGGCCGCATCGGTCGGGGCCATCGCCGAACGGGTGCACTCCCCGGCGTCAGCGGGCGAGGATCTCGCGCGCGCGTGGCGGCTGGCAGCTGCGGACCGGCGAGCCGTGCTCTTCAGCATGCCTCTCGACGTGCAGGCCGCAGAGGCGCCCCCGATCGATCTCCAGGTCCCGGAGCCACGGACTCCGCTCCGGCCCGACCCCGACGTGATTCCGGACGTCGTGGATGCCCTGGTTGGGGCCGAGACACCCGTGATCATTGCCGGACGCGGAGCAGTCCTGGCCGGTGCTGCGCTGGCCTTGGACACACTGGGGGACCGGGCCGGCGCATTGCTCGCGACCTCGGCGAATGGCCATGGTTTGTTCGCCGGGAATCCGTGGAGCCTTGGGATCTCGGGCGGGTTCGCCTCGGCGGTCGCGGCTCGGCTTCTGCGCGAGGCCGACGTCGTTCTGGCGTTTGGGGCTTCGTTGAACATGTGGACTACCAGACACGGCGAGCTGATCTCTGAAGGTGCCCGCGTCATCCAGACCGATGCAGAACCGGACGCCATCGGCGCGCATCGAGGGGTGGACATTGGCGTGGTAGCGGACGCCCGGTTGACAGCCGAAGCGCTGACCGCAGAGCTGGATCGCCGCGGATACAGACGGGTCGGTCGTCGGAGGCAAGAGATCTCCCGCGCCATTGCCGAGGGACAGTGGCTGGAGGTCGATCATGAAGACGCGTCCTCTCACGGCCGCGTCGATCCACGGACGTTCTCGAAGGCCCTGGAGATGCTGCTTCCCGCCGAACGAACCATAGCGGTGGACTCCGGTCACTTCATGGGATGGCCGCCGATGTACTTGTCGGTTCCCGACGCATCGGGGTTCGTCTTCACGCAGTCGTTCCAGTCGATTGGGCTCGGGCTGTCGTCGGCGATTGGCGCCGCCGTCGGACGGGAGGACCGGCTAACCGTCGCCTGCCTCGGCGACGGCGGTGCGCTGATGGCGGCGGGGGAGTTCGAGACACTGGTCCGTCTCGGTCTGCCAATCCTCGTGGTCGTCTACAACGACGCGGCCTATGGCGCGGAGGTGCACCATTTCGGTCCTCAGGGCCATCCCGTCGATCTGGTCCGGTACCCGGACCCGGACCTTGCCGGTCTGGCTCGCGGGCTGGGAGCGCAGTCTGCGACCGTTCAGTCGCTGGATGACCTCGAAATGCTCGAGAAGTGGCTCCAAAGACGGGACGGGCCGTTCGTACTCGATGTGAAAGTAGTTCCCGACGTGGTCGCGGAGTGGCTGGAGGAGGCGTTTCGCGCCCACTGAGAATCAGGAGGTGGAATCCGGATGGCATCGCTTCAATCGCTGATCGAAGGGCTAACAGACGGCTCGATCGCCGTGATCGACCTCTCGCAGCCGCTGTCGGAGGAAACGCCGCTGATCCGGCTCCCCGAGCCATACGCGAACACTCCGGGGTTGAAGCTTCGCGAGCTGAGCCACTACGACGACCGGGGCCCCGCCTGGTATTGGAACGCGTTCGAGGGGAGCGAGCATATGGGGACCCATTTCGACGCTCCGATCCACTGGGTGACGGGGCAGGATCGCGAAGACGTGTCTCAGGTTCTCGTTCGAAACCTGGTCGGGCCTGCAGTGGTGATCGACAAGTCAGCCGAATCCGCCTCAGACCCCGACTTCCTTCTCACCGTCGACCACGTTCGGGAGTTCGAGAAGGAGCACGGCGCCCTGCCTGAAGGCGGATGGCTTCTGTACAGGACAGGGTGGGACGCGCGGGCGCACGACCAGAACGCTTTCCTCAACGCGAATGAGACCGGTCCTCACACGCCTGGGATGGACGTGGAATGCGCGCGGTGGCTCGCGGAGGAAGCGCCCATCGTCGGCGTCGGAGTGGAAACGGTCGGGACCGATGCCGGCGCGGCGCACTCGTTCGAGCCGCCGTTCCCCTGTCATCAATTCATGCTCGGGGCCGGGAAGTATGGCCTCACGCAACTTGCCAACCTCGCTCAGCTGCCGCCGACCGGCGCCCTCATCGTCGTCGCTCCGCTGAAGATCGTGCGCGGATCAGGAAGCCCGTGCCGTGTGCTCGCGTTCGTGCCGCGAGGCTGATCATCGACGCCACGTCGATTTACTCAGGGCGTCCCCGGGGCCAGGCTTACGCCTCCACGCGCTTGCGGGCGTAGACCGATGGGTCCATTCCGTGCCGGAAGGCGATGCTGATTCGCGGACCCGCTTTGGCAATCTTCGGGATGCTGTGCTCCCACGACCGCTGGGTCTTCCCCCCGGTGACAAGCAAGTCACCGGCGGCGGGGAGAAACGGCTTCGAGGCTCCGCCGCCCTTCGGGCGAAGGAGGAACTTTCGCGGCTCTCCAAGTGAGATCAGCGCGACGATGGGATCCTCGATCTCCTTGGCGATTCGGTCGGCGTGCCAGGCGACGCTGTCCCGCCCGTCGCGGTAGAGATTGAAGCCTGCCGAGTCGAATTCCCGCTCGTAGCGCGCTGAAAGCGCCTTTCGCATCTCCTCGAGAACCGGCGGCTCCAGCGGCGCGCCGGATTCGGCGTTCCAGTGGGCCGTCAGGCGCGGCTCGAGGACCCGCTTGTCGTACATGTGCCGCGATCGTTGCTGCCACGGCAGTCCGGCGAGGAGCTCCTCAAACAAGCGCTCGACGCCGGTCACCCATCCAGGAACGTGATCGACCCACGACTCGCCGTCCAGCTCCACACGCTCGAGTGACGCAAACGACGGATCGATCTGTGGCACTTCGTCCATCGCGAACAGCGACGGCTGCCAGGGGAAGTTGAGAACCGTGGACATTCGAGAGCCAATGTACCGCTGCTTTCCCCTTCAACGGGTCGGACCGCGGCGATCCCGTAAGTCAGGCGGCTTCGAGCGTCTTGAGGATTCGTATGCAGCCGCGCTCCACGACGTCCTCGGTGAACGACGTCGCGTGGCATTCGACCACGTAGAACGCTTCCTTCCCGAAGACCATGACTGCAGTGAACCTGCCGATGTCGCCGTCCGTCGCGGTGAACGTGAAGCCCTGATGTCCTGCAACGGTCGTGCCGACGAGATTCTCGAAGATGTGGCCTTCCGATTGGTCGACCATTTCGTTTGCCATATCCGATGCAACAGCCAGACCTGGCTGCGGACGCTGATCCCATCCGGCATAGCTGTATTTCGCCACGAGGGCCCAATCGCGGCCGTTCTTTCCCACGCCCACAACCCAGCGGAGGTCCCCCTCCGGGAGGAAATAGGGCAGGTGGTTCAATGTGAGCCAGTCGCTTGGGTAGTCGAACGACACGCCGTCGGCGAAGAAGCGACCGTTGCGAGGTTCGGGAACCGACACCGCTGGGGTGACCGAGAGTCTGCGTGACGGAGCCGGCGACGGAGACGGCCGGTCAGTCGCGGCGTCGTCTGGCCCGACGATTGCCAGCGTGTTCAGGACCGTGTCGCATCCGCCTTCGATCGCCGCGCTGTACCGCGTGGTGTGCTGGCAGCTGATTGCATAACCGGTCCCGCCCCGATACAGGATGACGAACCGCGCCGCGATGGACGGGTCATTCGCCGAAGTCAACAGGAACTGGAAGCCCGGGAGTCCTCGGACCTTGACCTCCCGTGGGCCCGCCTGCACGAACCAGCTGCTGTTCGCGCTCCAAAGCGTCGACAGCGCGTTCAGAAGCTGTCCGCGCGCTTCACCGATGCGGTCCGAAACGACCACGTTGTAGCGGTACAGCGCAACGGCCACGACGTTCTTTCCGTTGTACCCGACCGCGGTCCACGGCGTTCCGGTGTCGGGCGCCGCTGTGACCGGGACCCTCTTGATTCGCTTCCATTCCTCCGGGTAGCTGAACGTGATGTTGCTGAGGCGGGCGACGGACATTCCGGGAAGTACGGGTGGCCGGTTCGGTCTGGGTCTAGGCGCCTCCGCTGGCTCCTCCGAGCCGGCCATGATTGCCCTGACCGCGATCAGAGCGCCTAGGGCAATCACGCCGAAAGCGAGGATCCACCAATACCGGCGGGAACCGGGCCGAACGGCCGAAATTGGTCCTGAAGCCCGAGCGCTTTCCGCTCCTCTAATCGGAACAGCGGTCTGTTGCCTCATGCGTTCCCCCCATGGACGGTCCGAGAGGCCCGAAGCCGCCCGCGGGGGCGGAGGAATCGGTGGGGGCGTTCCGCTGCTCGAGGATCGTTCGTGGTCAGTCATGTGACGGGCACGCTCCGTGCCTTCTGAGTTCATCGTCTTGTGAACAGACTCGGTTTAAGGATCGCGGTGAGGCGCTCGTCGTCTTTCGCCGTGAATCCGCATAGCGGTACAGTTGGCGGGGGTGAGGTTCACATGGCCGTGGAGAAGACGGCGGCCGCCGAGTCGGCTGCTCTCGACCAGCCCGCGGGCGAGCCGAAGATCAAGGTCACCGCGGACGGTCCGTACGAAGTAACGGGCGCTGAGCTTCTTCGCATGCGCCCGATTTACAACGAGCACGGTGATGGGATCAGATGGGAACGCGGGCCGCGGATCGAGCACGACCAGATCTACCAGTTGTGCCGGTGCGGACGGTCAAAGACGCAACCTTTCTGTGACGGAAGCGAAAGAGACTTCGAGTTCGACGGCACCGAGACCGCGGACCGCCGGCCCAGCGCCGAGCGGCGAAAGGTGTTTTCCGAAGCGCCGATCTCACTGACCGACGACCGCAAGCTCTGCGCACATCAGGCCTTCTGCGAGCGCTTCCCCCGTAACGCGTGGAGCATCGCGCGGGGCGATCAACCGCCGGAGGACCAAGAAGAACTGATGTACATCGGCCGGACCTGCCCCTCTGGGCGGCTCCAGCTCCAGGTCCCGGCCGGGGCCGAACCGTACGAGGAGCAGTTTCCCCAGGAGATCGCCGTCGTGAACGATGGCCCGTACTGGATCCGTGGCGGGATTCCGGTCGAGTCGACCGACGGTTTCCAGTACGAGGTCCGCAACCGGCAGACGCTGTGCCGCTGCGGTCAATCGAAGAACAAGCCGTTCTGCGACGGCACGCACTGGAAAATCGAATTCAAAGATCCGTAGCCGGAAGCCGCTAGAGAGTCGGCGGCGTTACCAGGCGTATGCGTCTGGAGCGCGCCCGCCGGGACCCGGAAAAATCCGATCCAGTTCGCGGATCGTTCGGTCGTCGAGTTGCACGTCCATGGATCGAAGCGACGCGTCCAGCTGCTCAATCGTCCGTGGCCCGATGATCGGTGCCGTAACCACTGGATTCTTCAGCAGCCACGCCAACGCCACGTCCGCCGGCTGCTCACCGATGTCGGCGCACAGCTTCTCGTACGCCTCGATCTTCGACCGGTTTTTCTCCAGCTTTTCGCTGAACTCGTCGGTCGATCGCCGTCCGTCCTCCACCTTCGCCAACGCTCCGCCCAGGAGGCCGGCGGCCAGCGGGCTCCACGGGATGACGCCCATCCCGTACGCCTCACAGGCCGGTAAGACTTCCAGCTCCGACATGCGAGCGTTGAGGTTGTAGAGGCACTGCTCGGAGGCCAACCCGAGGAGATGTCGCGCGCGGGCGATCTCATTCCCTTGAGCGATGGCCCAGCCGGGGAAGTTGCTGGTGCCGACGTACAGAACCTTGCCGGCGCGAATCAGGTTCTCCATCGCCTCCCAGATCTCCTCCCATGACGTGTCCCAGTCGATGTGGTGCATCTGGTAGAGGTCGATGTGATCCGTCTGCAGGCGGCGAAGGCTCTCCTCGCATGCCTGCCGGATGTGGACGGCCGAGAGCCTGGAGAAGTTCGGCCAGTCATCCGTGCGGCCGTAGACCTTGGTTGCGAGGACCACCTTGTCGCGGCGGCCGCCACCCTGAGCGAACCACCGGCCGATGATCTCCTCGGTGACGCCCTTCCCGCGAGGTCTTCCGTAGACGTTGGCGGTGTCGAAGAAGTTGATCCCGACGTCGAGCGCGCGATCCATGATCGCCCAGCTCGTTCTCTCGTCGGTCTGCCACCCCCAGTTCATGGTCCCCAGGCACAGTGGGCTGACCTTGACGCCCAGGCGGCCCAGCTGTCGGTATTCCATGCTCTACCGATATCACGTTCAGAGGAGCAGCCGCTTGGAAGGGATCTACCGAATCCGCGGCGGAGGGCAGGACCTCGTCGAATCGTTCGTGGCCGCCCCCGGGCCGGCCGGCTGGCGGTACTTCGGGCGAATCCACGCGCCCGACAGCGAAGAGGAGTTATCCACGGTCGATTTCGTCGTGGACACGGATTGGGCCCTTGTTCGATACCGCGAACGCCACAGACAACACGGGGAAGTCGTGGTCGTTCGCGGGCCCACCGGCCTGGAAGCGACGTGGATTGCCGGCGAAAGCGAAGCGACCGCACATGCTCCGGACGCCCAAATCGTCTGGTCGTCCTCGCCATGTTCGCGCCTCGTGGCCGAGAGAAGAGCGCGAGCCGTCAAGATGAGCGCGCTGCCAGGACTGGGGATTGCCCTCCCCGAGGAGCCGCGGCCTGTCTCCATCTCGCTCGACCGCATGGGGTTCGAAGCCGCGAACGGACGAAGGGCCGAGCGGATTCACCTCCAGCTGGACGGAGCGTCCATCACCGCGCTCGTGCGCGAGGACCTTCCCATCTTCGCCGAAGGTTGGTTCGAGCTGATTCGCTGACGCCCGCTAGACGAAACGCAGTTCTTCGTCCTCTTCGTCATGGAGGATCGCCGTCGCGCACGTCGGGCAGTACCACCGCGCTTCCATCGGCGTGCCGCACGCCCGGTGCGTAACCGTGGCGGACTCGTCCGCACCGGTCGCTCCCCACTGGGCGAGCAGGCGAAGCGTGCCGGCGAGCTCTCGGCCGGCCGCGGTGAGCTCATAGGACAGCCGCATCGGCCGCGTGGAGTACGGCCGGCCGAGGACGATTCCCTCGCGCTCGAGGTGCTTCAGCCGCTGGGAGAGGATGTTCGGCGCGATTCCTCGAACCGCTTCCAGAAGCTCGTTGAATCGGCGGGGTCCAGCTTGGAGCGCGTCGATGACGAGCATGGTCCAGCGGTCACCCACGCGCTGAAGCGCATGGTCCAGCGGAGACTCGGTACGGTCCGGCACGGCGACCATGCTAGGTCTGGAGGAGAGATCGGGTTGCGCCATTCGTAGGTCCATAGTAACTTGCTATGTGCAAATTACTCCTTGGGAGGGAGAGCGATGGCGTTTGCGGAAGAGCTTCAGAGCATCGTTTCGACCCTGGCCGAGACCATCGGCCCCTCGGTGGTCGGGATCGGACAGCGGTGGGGACTCGGGTCGGGGATCGTCGTTGCGAAGGGGCAGGTCCTCACGAATGCCCACAACGTGCGCGGCGAGGAAGTCACGGTCACATTCGCCGACGGGCGGACGGAGACCGGGCGGCGCCACGCCGCCGACTTCGACCGTGATCTGGCGGTCCTGGCGGTCGACACGAAGGATGTCCGCCCCATTGACGTCGGGTCCCCCAACGGAGACGTACGGATCGGAAGGCCGGTGTTCGCGCTGTCGAACCCCGGCGGACGCGGTCTTCGGGTGAGCTTCGGGCTCGTCTCGGGTACCGAGCGCAGCTTTCGGGGTCCTCGTGGCCGGCGAATCTCCGGGAGCATTGAGCACACGGCTCCGCTCCTTCCCGGATCTTCCGGCGGTCCGCTGGTGACGGAATCCAGCCGCCTGCTCGGTGTGAACACGAATCGGCTGGGCGAGGGCTTCTACCTCGCCATCCCCGCGGATGAGACGCTGCAGCAGGCAGTCACCACCCTCGGTAGGGGCGAGGTTCAAGACCGGCCGCGGCTCGGTATCGGAATCGCGCCTCCCTGGTTGGCACGGCGGTTGCGCAGGGCCGTCGGTCTTCCCGAAGCAGACGGTGTTCTGATCCGGGTGGTCGAGGAAGGCAGCCCTGCAGGCAAGGCCGGCCTCAACCAGGGCGATCTGATCGTCCAGGTCGCGGGTCGCGAAGCGACCGAGGTCGACGCGCTTCAGGACGCCCTGGACTCGGTCGAGTCCGGAGGAACGCTTCACCTCAAAGTATTGCGCGGGACCGACGAGCGAACCGTAGAGATCTCGTTCTGAGGGACTAGTTCGACGGTGAGATCTTCGGCCGGTGTCGGTCGATGATCGCCTCGCAATCGATCCCGCTGGGAAGCGTCCCGAACGCTCCGCCGTGGTCGCCGGCCACCCTGGTTGCCAGGAACGCTTCGGCGACCTGCGGAGGCGAGTGTCGGACGACCAGCGAGCCCTGGAGCACGACGGCCAGGCGCTCCACCTGACGGCGGGCCCCGAATTCAGCCGTTTCCGGATTCGCCGCGAGCTCGACCATCTCTCGGCGAACTCCGTCGGAGGCGGCGTCCAGTCGCTCGTCGCTCCCCCGGGCGAGATCGACTTCCGCCATCACGGCGTCAAAGGCACCGGGGTTCCTCGCGAGACCTCGAAGGACATCCAGGACGATCACATTTCCGGATCCTTCCCAGATGGAATTCAGCGGGCTGTCTCGAAGGAGGCGGGCCATCGGGAACTCCTCGACGTAGCCGTTCCCTCCGAGGCACTCGAGCGCCTCGGCGGCGTGGGCTGGGGCCCGCTTGCAGATCCAGTACTTCGCCACCGCCGTTGCGAGCCGGCGAAAGGCGATGTCCTCGGCCGGGTCGTACGCCCGAGCCAGTCGAATGCCGAGCTGCGTGGCAGCCTCCGATTCGACGCACAGGTCGGCGAGTACGTTCCGCATGAGCGGCTGCTCGATGAGGAGCTTTCCGAACGTCGACCGGTGGGCCGCGTGGTGCGTCGCTTCCGCGACGCCCTTCCGCATCCCGGCCGCCGACCCCAGGACGCAGTCGAGCCGCGTGTGGTTGACCATGTCGATGATGGTTGACACACCGCGACCCTCTTCCCCGATGAGCCAGGCGGTTGCGGCGTCGAATTCCACTTCCGCCGAAGCCAGGGCACGGGTCCCCAGCTTGTCCTTGAGCCGCTGAATGTGAAATCCGTTCTTCGACCCGTCGGGCAGCTCACGTGGGAGCAGGAAGCAGGAAAGCCCGCCGGGCGCCTGGGCCAGAACCAGAAAGGCGTCCGAAACCGGATGGGAGCAGAACCACTTGTGCCCGGTGATCTCGTAGGCGCCGCCGCCCAACGGTTCAGCGCGCGTCGTGTTGGCCCGGACATCGGATCCACCCTGCTTTTCGGTCATGGCCATGCCGATGAGCGCGCTGGTCGAAGGGTCCGGGTCCACGACGCGGGGTTCCCATTCGGCGGCCAGCTCGGGTGAATGGCGAAGGCTGGGGACGGACGCGTAGGTCATGGAAAGGGGGCAGCCCACTCCCGCTTCGGCTTGCGAGAGGAGCATCAAGAGCGCCCCGCGAACCACGTGTGCGCCGGCGCGAGGCTCGCGCCAGGGAAGCGACGGGATACCGGCCGTGATCCCGACGTGGAGGAGCTCGGTCCAGGCGGGGTGGACCTCCACCTGATCGATACGGCGGCCGTTTCGATCGTGGGTCCGAAGCTGCGGTGGATTCCGATCCGCCAGAACGCCGAGTTGAAGGACGCGGCCTCCGACCATGGCACCGAAGTCGGTGAGTTCCGACAGCCCCCACTCCCCGGCCTCGCGCCGCACCGCTTCTTGCAGCACCCGGTCCTGTTCGAAGAGGTTGTACTCGTGAAGCGGAGGGACCTGGTTCAGGACTTCGTGCGTTCCACGGCGCGGTTGAACGATGGCCATTTCGCTCTCCTAGAAGATGTGCGCGCACCAGGGAGGCGGATCACAGACGAACATTCTGTCCGCGGTGGCCAGCGCCCCATCGGTTGACTCGACCACTCGGCCCGCCCGAGCAAGCGTCCGAAACCGAACGCCGCCCAAGTACGCCGCAGCCAGGTCACGCTGGTCGAGCGCGACGCCGGCAGAGCGATCGGTCTTGCGGCATTCGGCGCCACTCGGTCCGCCCTGAAGGAGGTACCGGCCCTCGTTCCATGGGCAGAACGGGTCCTTTACTTCGAAGACCACTTCCCCCTCGGTGGCATATCTCCTGGCGGAAAGCGCTGCCGGAACGTCGACAAGTCGAAGCCACAGCCCATCCGTCGAGCGTAGGTTGAGCTCGCGTGGGTTGGCGAGCAGGTAGAGGAGTGGTTCGTCCGCCTGACGGGGCCATGCCTCGACCTTGTCGATCAGATCGTGGTCGAAGCACAAGCGCCACAGCCCGGCGTACGCGTCCGGTGTTTCCGCCATCAGCTCGTTCACCTTGAGCGTCGCTTCCGCGGGATCGTTCGGCCACTCGTGCTTGACTCGATAACTGACGTAGCCCTGAGCTTCACCCTCGGGCGATTCGTAGATGGCGAAGAAGAGCGGACTGAATCCCCCGGACCAGGTCGGGTTCTCTCTGGTGAGATACCGCCACCATTCGCCCGGTCTCGACACCATCCCGGGGTATGCCGCGGAGATTCGCTCGTAGATCGACGGGAACAGCTTCAACGCCGAATCCTTGTCGATGATTGAGGTCCGGCCCCTGCGATCGTACGGAACAGCGAACGCCGTGTGCCAGCGCTGGATCCTCAGCTGTGTCGCGTTTGTTGCCGCGCCGTACCCAAAGCGCCCGTAGATTGCGCCCTCTGATGCCCAGAGCCCGGCGATGAGTTCGCCTTGATCGTGATAGTCGTCGAGCTGACGGCGCATGAGCGAGGTAAGGACGCCCTGACGGCGGTGCGTCGGTTGAACGCCAACGGCCGTGACGCCCGGCATCGGGAGCTGCCCACCCGGCACGGTCAGCATCAGCGAGAAGGCGCCCGCCGTCCCGACGATTCGTCCGCCGTCGAAGGCGGCCACGCTCCGAGCAGGCTCGAACACCAACCGTCCAGACTCGATGTCGTCGGGCTGAGCATGGACGCCGAACGCCGTTTCGTTGGCGCGAAGGAACGTCTCGAACTCGTCCGACGTAACTGGGCGTATCTCGAGCTGCATGAATGGAGGATCTCACCTTCTGCCGGTTGGCCACTCATTATGGTTGGACTCTCCGGCGCTGAAACGGGCGGGCTATTCTCGAGCTGTGGAGTCTTTCTTCGCGGTCGAACAGCCCGCCCCCGATCCGAATTGGACGGTGCCCGATGCCACCCCCGCTTACGCTTCCATGGGCGTGGGCGAGATCCAGGCCCGTGCCACCGAAGCGCTCGGCCTGTTGGGTGAAGAGCGCTGCACGGTCTGCCCGAGGCTGTGCAAGGTGCCGCGACTCCACGACAAGCCCGGGCTCTGCGCGGTCGGGCGGCACGCCATCGTGGCGTCGTATTTCCCACACTTCGGTGAAGAAAACTGTCTTCGCGGTTGGCGGGGGTCCGGGACGATCTTTTTCAGCGGCTGCAACCTGCGGTGTGTGTTCTGCCAGAACTTCGACATCTCCTGGGAGTTGAGAGGGGAGCGCGCCACGCCGGGTCGTTTGGCCGGAATGATGCTCGAGCTTCAAGACGCCGGCTGCCACAACGTCAACTTCGTCACGCCGGAACACGTGGTTCCGCAGATCCTGGAGGCGATTCCGCCCGCCATCTCGGGCGGCCTCCACTTACCGATCATCTACAACACCAGCTCGTACGACAGTCTCGACAGCCTGCGGTTGATGGACGGCATCGTGGACGTGTACATGCCCGACTTCAAGGTGTGGACGCGGGAAGCCGCCCGCCGATATCTGCGGCGCCCCGACTACCCCGACGTTGCCCGGGAGAGTGTGAGCGAGATGAACCGGCAGGTCGGACCGCTAGTGTTCGATGAGAGTGGTCTGGCCCGCCGCGGACTGCTCCTGCGCCACCTAGTGATGCCCGGCATGCTCGAAGAGACAGAGGCCATCCTGAGGTTCGTCGCCGAGGAGCTCGGGCCGGACACCTACGTCGATCTCATGGCGCAGTACTACCCCGCGGGGCTGGTGGGTCGGGGACCGGGCGGCTCGAGGAGCGGACCGGCCGGTGCGGACGGCAAGGAGATCAAGGACGGCTACGAAGAGATTGACCGGCACCTGTGGCGCGAGGAGTTCGAGCGCGCCGTGGAGATAGGGCGATCGTTTGGGTTGCGACGGCTCGACCGTCGAAGCGTCGTGCACGCCGCCGCGGACCTGGCTCCTGCCCCGGCGGGGTGATCTGGCGCGGCCTATGCTCGGAACATGGCCGACACTGTGCGGGAGGAGGTGCGGCTCACCCGGTTCAGCCACGGCGCCGGTTGAGCGTGCAAGCTCGCTCCGAGCGATCTGACCCAGGTCCTGGGTCAACTGACTCCAACTGAATATCCGGCGGAGGTCGTGGTCTCGCCGGCGACCGGCGACGACGCCGCTGTGTACGTCCTGCCTTCGGGGCCGGCGCTGATCCAGACCGTCGATTTCTTCACCCCGATCGTCGACGACCCGTTCGATTGGGGAAGGATCGCCGCGGCCAACGCTTTCTCCGACGTCTACGCGATGGGTGGGAGGCCGGTCACCGCGCTGAACCTCGTTGCGTGGCCTGTGAAGGAGCTCTCGCTTGATCTCCTGGCGCGCGTCTTGGAAGGGGGAGCCGCGGTGGCGCGCGAAGGCGGCGTCGCCATCGTGGGCGGCCATTCGATTCACGACCCGGAGCCGAAGTACGGCATGGCGGTGACCGGGTTTGCCGACGCGGACCGGATCGTTCGGAACTCGACCATGTCCCTTGGCGACCGGCTGTTCCTGACAAAGCCGCTTGGGATCGGGATCATCACCACCGCGCTGAAGCGGGGCGTCGCCACGGAGGAACAGATCTCCGTCGCGGTGGAAACCATGACGACCCTCAATGCCGCTGCCGCCGAAGCCATGGTTGAAGCCGGCGCCTCGGCCGCGACGGACGTCACCGGGTTCGGGCTCCTGGGTCACCTTCACATCGCCCTTGGCGGCTCTGGTGTTTCGGCCGCGATCGATGCGTCTCGCGTGCCGCTGATCGACGGAACCCTCCAGCTTGCGAACGACGGGATCGTTCCTTCGGGAACTCGTTCGAACCACCTGTTCGTCAGCCCGAACGTCGAATGGGGACCTCTTCCCCAGGCGGAGCAACTGGTTCTGGCCGACGCTCAGACGTCGGGCGGCCTCCTGATCGCCGTTGCGCCCGAGCGCTCCGGCGCGCTCGACCAAGCTCTTGCCTCCCGCGGCGTACAGGCCGCGCAGATCGGAACGATCCAGGGAGGCTCCCCTGGACGAATCCGGGTGGAGGGCCGGCTCAGGGCGTAACCGCCCCACCGCTGACTGCTAAATTCAACTTGGCCAGTCGGAATTACGAGTCCCGGAGGGGCGGTGGTCGAGATACCCGCGGACATCCGCGAGGCCATGATTACCCACGCGAGGCACGAGCTTCCGAACGAAGCGTGCGGGCTTCTGGCGGGTCGTGACGGCCGAGTCGAGCACTTCTACCCAATGCGGAACGCGGACGACAGTCCGGTCACGTACCGCCTGGACCCGACGGAACAGCTTCAGGTCTTCAACGAGCTGGAAGAGAAGGGATGGGAGCTGCTCGGGATCTTCCACTCGCACACCCACACGCAAGCCTACCCATCCGAGACGGATCGCCGGCAGGCGTTCTATCCGGAGGCCAACTACGTTTTGGTGTCGCTGGCCAAGGGTGACGAGCCCGACGTGCGTGCCTACTTCATCGATGACGGAAAGGTGGATGAGCAGGAAGTGAGGCTCGTATGAACGGCGCTCCGTTCACCGAACACCAGGTCCTGCGGTACTCGCGCCACATCATCCTTCCGAAGATTGGAGCGGCGGGCCAACGCCAGCTGCTCGACGCCAAGGTGCTGTGCGTTGGGGCGGGAGGTTTGGGGTCACCCGCCGCGACGTACCTCGCGGCCGCTGGCGTTGGCACGCTCGGGATCGTCGATTTCGACCGGGTGGACCTGACGAACCTTCAGCGGCAGATCCTCCACGGCACCGCGGACGTCGGAAGGCCGAAGGTCGAGTCGGCGGCGGAGCGAATTGCGGAGATCAACCCCGACGTCGACGTCCACAAGCACAACGTCCTCCTGAATTCGGACAACGCTCTGGAGATCCTCGGGCAGTACGACATCGTCGTCGACGGTTCCGACAACTTCCCGGTTCGATACCTGGTGAACGACGCCACGCAGATCCTCGGCAAGCCGCTGGTCTATGGCTCGATCTACCAGTTCGACGGCCAGGCCAGCGTGTTCATGCCCGGCCGCGAGACGCCGTGCTACCGGTGCCTTTTCCCCCAGCCGCCTCCGCCGGGCGCCGTGCCATCGTGTGCGGAGGCCGGAGTGTTCGGCGTGCTGCCCGGGATCATCGGATCGATCCAGGCGGTGGAGGCGATCAAGCTCATCACGGGCGTCGGGGAGCCGTTGGTCGGCCGGCTTCTCCTGTTCGACGCGCTGGCCATGGACTTCACCGTGGTCAAGCTGCGGTGGGACCCGAACTGCCCCGTCTGCGGTCAGAACCCGACGGTCACGGAGCTCATCGACTACGAGCGGTTCTGCGGGCTCGCTCCCGGCGAGGCACCGCCTGAAGCCGAGCACGGCGTGGCCGCTGCCAGCGTGGAGGCGTGAGCCGCATGACCGTGCGGGTCAAGATTCCAACGATCTTTCGAAGCTTCGTCGGCGGCCAGGCGGTGGTCGAGGGCGCCGGCGGAACGGTTCGTTCGCTGCTCGACGATCTGGATCAGCGCTATCCCGGGATCAAGGGAACCATCATCACTGAGGACGGCACCCTCCATCGCTTCGTGAACCTGTATGTGAACGACGAGGACGTTCGCTTCACCGGCTCGCTGGACACGTCCGTCAACGAAGGAGACACCGTCTCGATCCTTCCGGCCGTCGCCGGCGGATCCGCGTAAGCGCCTCGCGCTCGCTTCCAGCCGCAGGCCGCCTCGCACGCCGAACTTTGTCAGGGTAAGCTGCCAATCCCTGGCCCATGGGCCGGGAAGGAGGAGCCGTGACCTCGGCTTTTGAGGCGGTCCGTGGTTTCTACGAGCGGGCAGCCGAACAGCTCGGGCTTGAGCTCTCGCTGCGGGAGGCACTCGCCACACCGGCGCGAGAGCTTTCCACGCAGGTCCGGGTCCCCATGGACGGCGGCGGCTTCAAGGTCTTTCGCGGCTTTCGCGTTCAGCACAACAACGCGCGTGGCCCGTTCAAGGGCGGCCTCCGGTTCCACGCGAGCGTGACGCTCGATGAGATCCGGTGCTTCGCCATGCTCATGACGTGGAAGACCGCCCTCATGAACATTCCCTTCGGTGGGGCGAAGGGCGGCGTCCAGGTCGACCCAAAACTCCTCTCCGAAGCGGAGCTGGAACGGCTTTCGCGAGCGTACATGCGGACCATTGCCGACGTGATCGGTCCTCAGGTCGACGTCCCTGCGCCGGACGTCAACACCACCCCCCGAATCATGGGATGGATGGCGGATGAGTACTCGCGCCGGTACGGCCCCAATCCGGCCGTGATCACCGGGAAACCCGTCGTGCTCGGCGGCTCGCTGGGGCGGGATGCGGCTACCGGCCGCGGTTCCGCGATTTGCCTGGAACGCCTGGTCAAGGCGCACGGCTGGCGTCGGGAGGACACTCCCGTCGCCGTACAGGGTTACGGCAACGCCGGGTCGTGGCTCGCGATCATCCTGGACGAGATCGGGTATCCGGTTGTGGCGGTGTCCGACAGCGGCGGAACGTTGATCTCCCGGTACGGCCTCCATCCCCGCGCCGTCTTGAAGCACAAGCAGGAAACCGGCAGCGTGGTCGGGTTTCCTGATGGCGAGACGGTCGAGTGCAGCGACATCTTCAGCTCGGACTGTGTCGTCCTCGCGCTTGCCGCGCTGGAGGAGAGCATCACGGCCGCCAACGCGGACCGAGTCAAGGCGCAGGTCGTCGTGGAGACCGCGAACTACCCGGTTACTCCCGATGCCGACCCCATCCTGGCCGACCGCGGGGTCCAGGTCGTGCCGGACATCCTGGCTTCGGGTGGCGGTGTCGCGGTCTCGTATCTCGAATGGGTTCAAGACCTCCAGCGCGAACAGTGGCCCGAGGATCGGGTCAACGACCGCTTGGCCGAACTGATGGGTGCGGCCACCGATCAGGTGCTGAACCGGGCGGAGTCGGCGGCGCTTTCTCTTCGCGAGGCCGCGTACCTGATCGGTGTGGAACGCGTGGCCGAGGCGGAAATCGCGCGAGGATTCCGGTAGACAAATCGGCCCGCCAGCCGATTTGCAACTCTCAGCGGTTGGGCTAGGCTCCTGGGCAGATAGGGATCGGAAGGCGGTACCCACGCCCGGTCGGTCGCGGGAGACCGAGATCCTCCTCAAGGGAGGAACCAGAGTCGGGACGCATGGTCACCACCCTCCGGTCCCTTCTCTTTTCCCCTCAGCCGCCCACGCGCGTGTTCGCCTTCAGTCGGGCGGCGGAGTGGCGCGCTTTCTTGGTGGGTCGAAGAACGGAAGCGGGACGACCACGGCCGGCACTCGGCCCCGGCGGCCTTCAACCGTCCACTCGATGGCCACGCGAGTTCCGGGCTCCGCGTGTTCGTTTCGAACCGACGCCAACGCGATCGCCTTTTTGAGCGTTGGGCTCCACGCGGTGCTGGTGGCCCGCCCGATCTGCCGGTAACGCCCGAACACTGGGACGTGTTCTCGCGAGGTCATGGGCGAAAGCGCCGGAGGGAGGTCCTGGGCAGCGTAAACCCGTTCGATTCCATCCCACCCGATCTCCAGCCCCACGAGCCGTCGTTCCGGTCCTCCCGCCCGCTGCTCGGCCATGAGCGCGGCTTTCCCGATGAAGCTCTCTTTCTCCAGGGCGACCATCTGGCCGAGGATTCCAAGTTCGAACGGCGAATAGGACTGCTCCGGAATGAGCGCTTGCCGCGCGCTGGTGTAGTCGACCTCGAGGAGGATCAGCCCGGCCTCGACTCGAACGACGTCGAGCGCCAGCAGGCCGGCGGGGCGAACGGCGTACGCCTGGCCAGACTCCATCAGCGTGTCCCACACTCGTACCGCTTGATCGGCGGCGACCCAGACCTCATACCCGAGGTCGCCCGTGTATCCCGTTCGGGTGATGTCGATCGGGACCTTTCCCATCCGCGCGGAACGGAGCCTGAAATACCGCAAGTCGGCCAACGACGCTCCGGTCGCTGCCTCGAGAACTGCCCTCGACTTCGGGCCCTGGACGGCGAGCGCCGAAAGCGATTCCGTGACGTCTTCGATCTGGACACGCAGCCCTGCGGCGTTCTGGCGGAACCACCGGAGCGAGGGATCCGCGGCCGTCCACCGGACGGTTTGCTCGTCGAGTCGCGTGATGGTTCCGTCGTCGACGACCTTGCCGTGCTCGTCGCACCAGCACGTGTACCAGACCTGGTCGACCTGTAGCTTCCTGGCATCGCGAACATTCACGCGGTCGACGAAGGCCATGGTGTCCGGACCGGAGATCACGTACTTGTACAGAGGTGAGACATCGATCAGCGCGGCGGCTTCGCGGATTGCGTTGTACTCGATGTCGTGATGGTCGGCGTACACGCTGGCCGCGAAGTAGCCGGCCCACTCTCTCCACTGCATCTTCCGGTTGAGCGGCGCCGTTCGGGGATGAAATGCGGTTCCGACCGTCACGGCGCGAATTCTCCCAGACCCGCTGGTCGTTTCCCTCGCGCGGCGGCATGCTAGCCGCCGTGCCTAAGCCCTACGACGCCGTCGTCATCGGTGGAGGCCACAACGGCCTTACCTGCGCGGCCTATCTCGCCAAGGCGGGGCGGCGTGTGCTGGTTCTGGAGCGCCGCCACGTCTTGGGCGGCGCCGCCGTGACCGAAGAGGTCTACCCGGGATTTCGGTTCAGCGTCGCTTCGTACGTGGTCAGCTTGCTCCGCCCCGAGATCATCCGAGAGCTCGAGCTCCCGAAGCACGGGCTGGAGATCCTGCCGCTCGACGGAACGTTCACGCCGCTCGACGGCGGCTACCTGTGGCGAACCAACGACCACGCCCAGACCATGCGTGAGATCAGGCGCTGGTCGCGCACGGACGCCGAGGCCTATGAGGAGTACGGCCTTCTCATGGTCGAGATGGCCCGGTTCGTCAAGCCGGTGCTTTCGATGGTTCCTCCCGACCCGGGCCGCCTCTCACCGCGCCAATGGTTCCCGGTGACCCGGCTGGCCCGGCGCTTCCTGCGCTTGCCGGAGCGTCAGCAGTCGGTGTTCATCCAGCTGATGACGATGAGCGCGGCCGACTTCCTCGACCAGTGGTTCGAGACAGATCCGCTAAAGGCCACCATGGCGGCGTCCGGAATCATCGGGACGTTCCTGGGGATTCGGTCGCCGGGGACCGCCTACGTCCTTCTCCACCACTACATGGGCGAGATCGACGGCGCGTTTCGAGCGTGGGGAATCCCGAAGGGCGGAACGGGAGGCGTCAGCGGCGCCATCGCCTCGGCCGCTCGCGCAGCCGGAGCCGAGATTCGGATGGAAGCACCGGTTGAGCGGATCGTGACACGGGCGAACCGAACGACCGGCGTCGTCCTCGAGTCAGGAGAAGAGATCAGCGCCCGTGCCGTCTTTTCGAGCCTCGATTCGCGGCAGACGTTCCTTCGACTCCTCGAGCCGGGAACGCTCGATCCGGAGTTCGAAGCCGACGTGCAACGGTACCGCTACCGCGGTTCGTCGGGGAAGGTGAACCTGGCGCTCGACGGCTTGCCTGACTTCACGTCGCTCCCGGGACCGGGGGAGCACCTTCGGGGAGCGATCAGCTTCTCGCCGAGCATCGACTACATGGAACGCGCATACGACGACGCCAAATACGGGTGCTTCAGCCGCCGCCCGTACATCGACATGGTCATCCCCACGCTGGTCGACCCGTCGATGGCGCCGCCCGGCAAACACGTCATGAGCTGCTTCATCCAGTACGCGCCGTATGAGCTTGCGGAGGGGACGTGGGACGAACAGCGCGATGCGTTCGGAGACGCCATCGTGGAGACCATCGCCGAGCGTGCGCCGAACATTCGCGACCTCATCCTTCACCGCCAGGTCCTGACGCCGCTCGACCTGGAGCGGGAGTTCGGCCTGTCCGAAGGCAACATCTTCCAGGGGGAGCTGTCGTTGGAACAGCTCTTCTTCAACCGTCCCGTTGCAGGGTGGGCTCGGTACCGGACGCCGGTGAAGGACCTGTGGCTCTGCGGGTCGGCCACGCATCCGGGGGGAGGGATCATGGGAGCACCCGGCCGAACGGCTGCGCTCGAGTTCCTCCGGACGCTGGTTTCGCCGCCCTCCTTCTCCACTTCAACTTGGTGATGAGGCGGTCGAACGGGTCCTACGAGGCCGTCGTCGTCGGCGCGGGGCACAACGGCCTGGTGTGCGGCGCCTACCTCGCTCGGGCGGGACTGAAGACGCTCATCCTCGAACGGCGTGAGGTCGTCGGGGGAGCAGTGGAGACGTCCGACCTCGCTCCGGGGGTTCGGGTTCCGGCGCTCGCCCACAACGTGGGCCGGTTCCGCCCATCGGTCGTTCGCGATCTGAGACTGGAGCGACACGGGCTGGCTCTTCTTCGACCAGACGTCCGCGTCTTTGCGCCGCAGCCCCACGGCAAGGCGGTGACGCTGTGGGCGGACGCCGGGCGAACGGGCCACGAGCTGCGCGACTGGTCGCCGAACGACGCGAAGAGCTACATCGAGTTCGACCGCAAGGTGGAGGGTCTCGCCAGCTTCCTGTCGCACCTGGACCACATGACGCCACCTGACTTGAGGGCTCCGGCGTTCGGCGACGCCCTGGCCGGCCTGAAGCTGGTCCGGGCGTTCCGCCGTCTCGGCAAGAAGACTTCGCGCGAGGTCCTCCGCGTCATGCCGATGGCGGTGGCCGACTTCGTTTCCGAGGCGTTCGAAACGGACGCCGTGCGCGCCGCTCTGGCGACTCGAGGTGTGCAGTTCACCGCCATGGGGCCGCGGTCACCGGGGACCGCCGCAGTCCTCTTGGGGGACTCGTCCGCCGGTGGGGGAGCCGCCGGTCCCGTGTCGTATGCCCGAGGAGGGACGGGAGCGTTGGCGGAAGCCCTTGCCGCGGCGGCGCGGTCCTTCGGCGCGACGATTAGAGACCGCACGGGCGTCAAGCGCGTGCTGACATCCGACGGGCGGGTCACCGGAGTGGCGCTCGCGGGCGGCGAGGTTATCGACGCACCGATGGTCGTGGCGGGAGCCGATCCGAAGCACGTCCTCCTTGAGCTTCTCGACCCGGGGATTCTCGGTCCCACCCTTGCGTGGCGGGCGGGGAACGTACGTCTTCCCGGCATGGTGGCCAAGGTGAATTTCGCGCTGGCGGGCATTCCTCGGTTCGCCGCGAACACCGAAAACGGTGAGTCCCGGCTCCAGGGGCGAATCGTGATCGCGCCCGGCCTTGATTACCTGGAGCGAGCGTTCGACACGTCGAAGTACGGAGGCGTGTCTGAGGCTCCGTATCTGGAGGCGACCATCCCCACGCTGTTGGACCCCACGCTTGCCCCGGAGGGGACGCACGTCATGAGCGTCATGGTTCAGTACGCGCCGTACCACCTGCGGAAGGAACAGTGGAACGGCCGCGACGAATCGCTCTCCGACCTCGTTCTTCGAACACTGGAGGTCTACGCGCCCGGCGTCAGCAACCTCGTGACGGCGGCGCGCGTCATCACTCCCGTGGAGCTCGAGCGGACGTATGGGATGACCGAAGGGCATCCCCTGCACGGCGAACCGTCCCTCGATCAGTTCTTCGCGTGGAGGCCACTCCTGGGGCAGGCGAGGTACCGGCTGGCGATCGAGGGCCTCTACCTCTGCGGATCCGGCGCCCATCCGGGCGGCGGCGTCACCGGTGGGCCGGGACAGAACGCCGCTCGCGAGATCCTGAAGGATCGAAAACGCCGGAAACGCTCCAGGCACGGCGACGGCTTGTAAGCGATCTTCAAACGATCCGGCTAGGCGCAGCCCGAGCTACGTTGCGTAGACTTCAGCCCTTGTCACCTGGGGAGATGGATCGCCAGTCCCTTCGGCGCGGCGCGCGCTCGCTTCGAGATGAGACCGCGCTCTTCCTCGAAGTACTGGTGGTGTCGAGCTTCGCGGTTGGTCAACCGATCCTCGACGTGTTTGGGAAGAGTCCCGAGACGTTCGTGTTCGCCGGAGCCGGCCCCTTCACCATCGCCGCGTTCGCCGTTCTGGTCATGCTCATACCGGCCTTGGCGATGTGGGGGTTGAGCGCCGTATTCGTGATTGCCGGGCGCGCCATCCGACTGAGAGCCCACTCCGCGTTGCTGTGGGGCCTCTGCTGTGTGCTGGGCATCCAGGTCGTCAAGAAGCTGACGCCGTTACTCGACCTCCCGCTCGCCATGGCTGGGGCGGCCCTTGGGACGGCGTTGGCGTGGGTGCTGCTGGGGCCATGGGCGGTCCGCCGGTGGCTGGCTCACGCCTGGCCTGCCCCGGTGGCATTTCTTCTCATCTTCCTCCTGGTGTCGCCGGTATCGAAGCTGGTCCGCCCGACGTCCGCGAGCAGCGCGGCCGTAGGCCCGGGAGGAAAACCGGTCCCGGTGGTCATGGTCATCTTCGATCAGCTTCCTCTGCTGACGCTTCTCGATGCTGAGGGGAACATCAGCCGGCGGCGGTTCCCGAACTTTCGAGCGCTCGCCGACGATGCCACGTGGTACCGCAACTACACCGTGACCGAGTCCTTCACCACCTATTCAGTCCCTGCCATCCTTTCCGGGACGCTGGTGAAGGACCGGTCGAAGCGCCCGGTGGCCCGCGACTATCCCAACACTCTGTTCACCCTGCTGGGGCGAAGCCATCGCATGGAGGTATTTGAATCCATCACCGCACTGTGCCCGTCCGATCTCTGCACTCGGAGGACCGAGAAAGCGGGCGGCCTCGCGGCTCTATTGAGTGAGGCGGTGGGGATCTGGGCCGACCTCTCGTTACCCGGCAAGGTGACACGCGACGTCACCGCACAGTTTGAGGAGACCATTCAAATCGGCGCTGACGCTGAGATGACCGAGGGGAGTCGTAGGGGAGAAGACAAGCGTCGTCCCGGGCCGGTGAGATTCGCGCAGTTCTTGAGGACGCTCGGCCCGCACTCGAGGCCGACCCTGTATTTCATGCACTCGGGTCCTCCTCACTACCCGTGGCGGCTTTACCCATCATGCGTCGAGTACAAGCGGACAGGCGAGACCGACTGGTTCGCGCTCCAGAGTGACGCGAGCCCTGCACGGTGGTTGGATCAAAGCTGGACTGTTCGCGTAACTCGGCTTCGGCACGTTCTCCAGGTCATGTGTGTGGACAACCTTCTTGGCGACCTCGTTGATCGACTGAAGGCTCTCGGCATGTACGACGACGCGCTGGTTGTTATCACTTCGGACCACGGGCACAGCCTGGCCCCTGGGAGGCCTCGGGCGGCCATGGCGGACGAGAACTTGCATGAGATCCTGTGGGTACCACTCCTCGTCAAGGCGCCAGGTCAGAGAGATGGCGCCGTCGTCGATGCGGATGTCACCGCGCCGGACCTGCTTCCAACCATCGCCGAGCACCTCGGCATCCGGGTCCCCTGGAGAACCGATGGCTCCTCGGCCTTGCACAGCAACGCGGCGCAGGCACGGACCAAGACGGTGATCAGATACCAAGACGGCACGAGGGTCCCCTGGCCCACAGCCCCGATCTCCATCACAATCGATGAGGCCTGGCGACGGTTGCGGGCAGAGGCGTTTCAGTCGAACCGCGACAGTAGCCACAGGAGTCTCTATGAGCTGGGACCGGCCGGTGAATTCATCGGTGAGTCGGTCGACTCGTTCCCTCGGGCGAACCGACCGGGCGGGTCTGCTCGCCTAGAAGGTGCACTCCCGTTCGACAGCGTGGATTTGGAGCGCGGGCCCATCCCTGGGCTGATAACGGGAACTGTCCCCGCCGGTACGCCGGGCGACGCGATCATTGCGGCGCTCAACGGCAGGATCGCGGGACACTCGCCCATATTTCGAGCTGGGAGAGGACCCCTCCGATTTCTCTGTTTACTCCCCGACTGGCTCTTCCGAAGCGGCGAAAACAACTTCGATCTCTTCCTCATGCGACGTGGTGTCCTGCATCCCTTGGCCATCCACTGACGAGAGCCGTCATACCCCACTGCGATAATCGCGGCGTGAAAACCGATGACATCCTTGGCACCATCGGGAACACGCCGCTCGTCGGCATCCAGCGCTTGTCTCCCAAGCCAAGCGTTCGGTTGTGGGCGAAGCTCGAAGGCCAGAACCCCACGGGATCCCTGAAGGATCGAATCGCGCTGGCCATGATCGAAGACGCCGAGCGGAGCGGAAGGCTTCGACCCGGCGCAGAACTCCTCGAGCCGACCTCGGGCAACACCGGGATCTCGCTCGCCATGGTGGCAACGCGCAAGGGCTACCGCCTCACCGTCGTGATGCCGGAGAACGCCAGCGAAGAGCGAATTCGGTTGCTCGAGCTGTTCGGCGCGGAGATCGTGTTCACGCCGGCGGAAAAAGGGACGAACGGCGCCGTCGAGGTAGCGCAAGCGATGGCTCGTGACGACAAGTACTTCATGCCCTTTCAGTACGGGAACCAGGTCAACGCTCGGGCGCATTACGAAGGAACCGGCGCGGAGATCGTTCGAGACCTCCCCGACGTCACGCATTTCGTGGCCGGCCTGGGCACGGGCGGGTCGCTCACCGGGGTGGGTCGAAGACTGAAAGAGCATGACGCTCGCATCACGATCATCGCGGCCGAGCCGGAGCTCGGGGAGCTCGTCTACGGCCTTCGATCGCTGGATGCCGGATTCATCCCGCCGATCCTCGATGAGTCGGTTCTGGATCGGAAGATCCTGGTCTCCTCATCCGACGCGCTGAAGGCAACGCGAGGCCTCACGAAACAAGAAGGCATCTTCGCGGGCATCTCCTCCGGGGCGGTTCTCCACGTCGCCCGGCGGGTTGCGGCGGAGCTGGGCCAAGGAGATGTCGTGGCCTTGCTTCCGGACGGCGGATGGAAATACCTCTCCACCGAGGCCTGGGCGCCCGATCTCGAGATCGCGGAAAAGCGGGTCCAGGAGACGTTGTGGTGGTGACAAAGTGAGCGATCAGCGTCCGATCGGAGTGTTCGACTCGGGGCTCGGCGGGCTGACGGTGGTCCGAGCGATCATGGACGAGCTTCCGCAGGAATCGATTCTCTACTTCGGAGACCAGGCTCGGTTTCCGTACGGGCCCCGCCCGCACGAAGAGATCCGCGAGTTCGCGTTGCAGATTGCCGGCCATCTCATGGCGCAAGACGTGAAGATGATCGTGGTCGCCTGCAACACGGCGACATCCGTGGCGCTTCCCGATGTTGCCGATGCGGTCGCGGTCCCGGTGGTTGGTGTGGTGGAGCCGGCCGTTCGAGCCGCGTTGCACGCCACCCGCAACAATCACGTCGGTTTGATCGGAACCGAAGCAACGGTTCGGAGCCGTTCGTATGAGCACGCGCTCACCCGCCTCGACACGGAGGGAGGCGTCACCTTGACGTCACAGGCGTGTCCTCGGTTCGTCGAGTTCGTGGAGCGGGGCGACACCACCAGTGAGGAGCTTCTCGAAGTGGCGCGCCACTATCTTCGCCCCCTTCAGGACGCACGAATCGACACGCTGATCCTTGGCTGCACCCATTACCCGTTGCTGCGCGGGGCGCTCCACCACGTGATGGGGCCGGACGTCCTGATCATCTCGTCCGCCGAGGAGACGGCGAACGACGTCTACGCCGTGCTCGCCGAGCGCGGGCTACAAGCTGCTGGATCGAACCTTCCAACTCACCGATTCGAGTCATCGGGCGAACCGGAGCTGTTCAGTGTCCTCGGGCGACGGTTCCTCGGCCCCGAGTTCGAGGAGGCCGTTCAGGTGTCGCTGGCGCCTGCGGCTGGACGTGGCTCGTGGAGCTGACCGTGTTGGGCTGCGACGGCGGCTGGCCCAGCGCGGGCGGGGCGACCAGTGGGTACCTGGTGCGACACGACGGCTTCGCCCTGTGGGTGGACTGCGGCGTTGGGACCATGGCGAGCCTGCTGGAACACATGGACGTTCTGGACGTCGGCGCCGTCGCCATCTCCCACGAGCACCCGGACCATTTTCTGGACCTCTTCATGCACTACGTGGGGCGGTACTTCCATCCGAAACGGCCCTCCGCCCGCCTTCCGGTATTCCTCCCTCCCGGACTGGTCAACAAGGCGGTTTCCATCCAACCCGACCTGAGCGGGATCTTCGACTTTCAGGAGGTCTCGCCGGGAGAGAGCTTCGAATCCGGCCCGTTCCACATTCGGACGGGGAGGATGGCCCACCCGGTGCTGACGCTCGGGATGCGGATTGAAGCCGACGGAACCGCGCTCGCGTATAGCGCTGACACCGGCCCCACTCCCGATCTGACCGAGCTGGCTCGCGACGCTGACGTCCTGCTTGCCGAAGCCACGTGGTACGGCTTGCCGGATGGAAGCCCTCCACTGCATCTCTCGGGACGTGAGGCCGGGCAGCACGCCAGCGATGCGGGTGTCGGGAAGCTCGTCGTAACGCACGTCTGGCCGACGTACGATCGCTCCGTCATCTTCGAGCAGGCGCGCGAGAGGTTCTCGGGGCCGGCCGTCCTCGCGGAGCGAGGGCTGCACGTGGAGCTCTGAGAGTGAGCGACATGGGCGAACCCGCGATCAGAGCCGATGGCCGGGGACCGGCTGACCTCCGTCCGCTGAAAGTCGAACTGGGCTATCTGGAGTGGGCCGAGGGCTCGGCACTGCTCGAGATGGGAAAGACGCGCGTTCTGGTGTCGGCGTCGTACGAGCCGAAGGTCCCGCGATGGCTCCAGGGGACCGGAAGCGGGTGGGTTACTGCCGAGTACGCGATGCTTCCCCGGGCGACGTCGGTCCGCACGCCCCGAGAGGTTCAATCGGGCAGGCCTTCGGGGCGCACCCAGGAAATCCAGCGCCTGGTGGGGAGGTCGCTGCGAGCGGTGACGGCCCTGGAGGATATGGGCGAGTGCACGCTGTGGATCGATTGCGATGTCATACAGGCTGACGGCGGCACGCGAACCGCGTCCATTACCGCCGGATACCTGGCGCTCGCGCAGGCGCTCGGCCGGCTGGAGGAAGCGGGGTCGGTCCCGGGTGGGGTTCTTCGCGATTCGGTCGCAGCGGTAAGCGTCGGAATCGTGGAGGACCAGCTGCTCCTCGACCTGTGCTACGAGGAAGACGCCAAGGCGGAGGTCGATTTCAACGTGGTCATGACCGGGTCGGGGAGCCTGGTCGAGGTCCAGGGCACGGCTGAAGGACGAGCGTTCTCCCACGAGCAGCTGGACGCCCTGGTGAAGCTGGCCTCCGACGGCATCAATCAGCTCACCGAATTCCAGCGCCAGACGCTCGCCGGCTGAGGTGGCGTTTCCTCGGCGACTGGTCATCGCCACCAGGAACCTCGGAAAGATTCGCGAGATCCACGATATCTGCGCCGACTGGCCTGTGGAATGGGTAACGTCGGAGACGGCTTCGTGGCCGGACGTCGAGGAAACCGGCGAGGGATACCTCGACAACGCTCTCCTCAAGGCGCGAGCCGCGGCCCGGGCGCTTGGAGTCCCCGCCATTGCCGACGACTCCGGAATTGAGGTCGAAGCGCTCGGCGGGGGCCCCGGTCCACGATCGGCCCGCTTCGCCGGCGAGAAGGCAACGGATGAGGAAAACCTTCGTCTTCTCATCGAACGAGTCCGCCACGTCGCGAAAGACGCACGGTCCTCCCGGTACCGCTGTGTGGCGGCGTGCGTCTGGCCGGACGGCCGAGAGACCTGGGCGGAGGAAACCTGCGAAGGGAAGCTCATCGTGGAGCCGAGGGGGACCGGCGGATTCGGATACGACCCGATCTTCGTTCCCGCCGGATCCAATCGGACGATGGCGGAGCTCTCGCCGGAGGAGAAGCACCGCATCAGCCACCGAGGAAAGGCCTTCCGAAGCCTTAGGAGGCGCATCGCCGAAATTTGAGCGGATTGCACCCGTCGGCCGATGCCACGCCGTGGAACGCTTCGATATCCTCACCCTCTTGCGGGCATGACCTGGCGACACCGAGGCGGGAAGATCGTTGACGACCGACGCTGAGCGCGTGGCGCTCGACCTTGCGAACCGATTCTGGGAGGGTTTGCTCGAAGCCGAGCCGATCCTCGGTACCGAGGTGGGGGACGAGCGCTTCGACGACCGGCTGCCCGATCCCAGCGAAGAGGGACTGAGCAAGCAGCGCGACCTGTACGAGGGAGCGTTGCGTGAGCTCGAGGCTCTTGGCCGAGCGACGCTCACCGAAGACACCAGAACCAGCCTGGACATTCTGGAGGCCATTTCCCGGCGCGAGCTGGACCTCATCAACTACCGGATGGACCGGCTCACCGCGGTGATGCACATATTCGGCCCCTCCAACCTCTTGGCGGACATCGGCTCGATGCAGCGCGCGGATACCCCCGAGCGCGTCGACCGGCTGATCGGTCGTTTCCGCGCCTTCCCCAAGTACATGAGGGACCTTTCTCGCGTGGTTGAACAAGGTGCGCGCCACGGTCCGCAGATGCCGGGGCTGGTTGTGGAGCGCACCGTCGCTCAAGTGGAGCGGATGCTGTCCGGGCGGCCCGAAGAGTCGCCGGGCATGGCGCCGGCGGCGAAGGCGTCGCCCGAAGACAAGGAGCGGGTGGCGAAGGAGCTGCGCGAATCGGTTTGGCCGGCGTACCAGACGTACCTCGAGGCCCTCCGTGCCTACCTCCCGTCGGCGACCGAAACCATCGGCCTCTACGCCCTGCAGAACGGGGACGCGATGTACGCCTCCCGCGTTCGGGCGTACACCACGCTGCCTCTGGACGCACGAAGGGTCCATGAGCTCGGTGTGGAAGACCTGAAAAAGATCCAGGACGAACGTCGCCAGATCGCCGAACGTCTCGGCTACCCGGACGCGGAATCCGCCGTGGCGGCGCACACGTCGAGCGGACGGAACACGGCGTCGTCCAAAGAGGAGCTCATCCGGTTGGTGGAGGACCAGGTCAGGCGGAGCTGGGAAGCCGCGCCGGAGTACTTCGGACGCTTGCCGAGGGGGAACTGCACCGTCCGGCCGGTGGAGGAGTTCCGGGAGAAGGACATGCCGGGTGCGTTTTACCAGCCGCCGACCGCCGATGGGTCACGGTCGGGCGTCTATTACGTGAACGCGTCGGACCTCCCGCAGCGGCCGCTGCACCATGTCGCCACGACGACGTACCACGAGGCGAACCCCGGCCACCACTTCCAGATCTCAATCGAGTACGAGTTCGCCGACCGTCCTGCGCTTCGCCGGTTCGGTGGCTTCCTCGCCGGGAGCGCCTTCACCGAGGGATGGGGCCTCTACAGCGAACGGCTGGCAGACCAGATGGGGCTCTTCGTCGATGACTACGAGCGGCTCGGGATGCTCGAGGCGCAGGGGCATCGTGCCGCTCGGCTCATCGTTGACACCGGGATCCACGCCTTCGGATGGGACCGCGATCGGTCGATCCGGCAGCTCCAGGAGGCGGGAGTTCCGTCGGTGGATGCCGTCATCGAGGTTGATCGGTACATCGCCTGGCCGGGACAGGCGCTTGCCTACAAGATCGGGCAGTTCGAGATCGAACGGTGGCGCGGCGACGCCGAGAAGCGGCAGGGTCCGGAGTTCTCACTCCGGAATTTCCACGACCGCTTGCTCGCCCTGGGGTCGCTCCCGCTTCCGGCGCTGGAACGCGAACTGGCGAACGGTCGGACGAGCGACTAGGCCTCTTCCCGGTTCTCCATCACCCGCTCGGGTGTTCCCCGGTCCACCTGCTCGTTCGTCGTACGGGTGCGGTCTGACTCAGAGACCGCCTGAAGGGCTTCGCCGACCTCTCGGGTGCTCGCGTCGGCCCACGCGACGTCGCCCAGGGAGAGGACCCCGACGAGCTCCTCACCCTTCATCACCGGGAGCCGCCGGACCTTGTGCTTCTCCATCAGCTCACGCGCTTCGGAGAGCTTCATGTCCGGCGTCACGGTGACCGGCGACGCCGTGCAGATGTCTCCGACCGTCACCTCGATGGGGTTCTTGCGCTCGGCCAGAACCCGGAGGACCAGGTCACGGTCGGTGACCAGGCCGACCAGCTTCGTGTCCTCCACCACCGGGAGAACGCCCACGTCTTCGCTCTTCATGAGTCCGGCGGCGTCGAACGCGTTCATCCCCGGCGAAATGGTGGTGGGCGATTCGGTCATCGCGTGGCGAACCAGAATGGCCATCCTGCGCTCCTTTGGATCGTTCAGCGGCTTCCAACGGTAGTTACCCGTGCGCCCAAAACGTACTCGCTGGACCCCGATGGCCTCAATGCCGGATTGTCATGGCGTGTTGTCATCCCGGGCGGGTATATGCCTGCCAAGGATCGCGAAGATCCGACATCATGGGTTTGGGCCGTCTCTTCGAGGCGGCAAGCCTCGGAGAGCAGGGGGAGAAATGGACGTCTCGCGTACAGAGCCACTGCAGTACGTAGCCGAGCGGGTGCGGGATGCACTGAGAAAGGACCCTCGGGTCGGGGAGCTGGACGTGTGGGTCCGAATCACCGGGAACCGCGTCTTCGTCAATGGGAACGTCGCGACGGCGGAGCGACGGGAAGCCATCTCGGAGATCGTCGAAGACCTTCTTCCCGGGGTAGAGGTCTGTAACGAGACCAGCGTGCAGAACGTCCCCGAAACCGAGGATCAGGAGACGCTGGCATGATCAGAATCGCCGCCGCCGGCGACCTGCACTTTGGCACCGATTCGGCCGGCACACTGCGGCCCAGCCTTCAGCACCTCCCGGAACACGCGGACGTGTTCCTCCTGGCCGGCGATCTGACGCGGTACGGCGATCCAGACGAGGCGACTGTCCTCGCCGACGAACTCAAGGATCTCGGAGTGCCGACCTTCGCGGTCCTGGGGAACCACGACTACCACCTGGATCAGCAGAAGACCGTCACAGACATCCTCGAGGGAGTGGGCGTCCGTGTCCTGGAAGGCGAAGCGGAGGTCGTTCAGGTGAACGGCCACCGAGTAGGAGTGGTGGGGACAAAGGGATTCGGGGGCGGCTTCGCCGGCGCCTGCGGCACGGAATTCGGTGAGCGCGAGATGAAGTCGTTCATGGCGCATACCCGCGAAATCTCGGATCGCCTGGAGGAAGCGCTCGAATCGCTGGACACGGATATCCGAGTGGTCATCCTTCATTACTCGCCCGTCAAGGGAACTCTCCAGGGCGAGCGGTTGGAGATCTTCCCCTTCCTCGGGAGCTACCTCCTCGCCGAGCCGATCGACCGCGTGGGCGCCGACCTGATCGTCCACGGCCACGCCCACCACGGGACCGAGAAGGGAATCACCCCCGGAGGAATCCACGTCCGGAACGTCTCGCTTCCGGTCATCAAGCACGCGTACAACGTCTATTCGATCGAACGCGGGCGGTTGCGCAGTCACGCCGTTTCGCGGACCTAAACGACCCTACGAACGGGGAGGACACATGCCGGCCGCCACGAAAAGGAGCACGCGCAAGTCCACGGCGAAGAAGAGGACCGGGGGTTCGAAGAAGACCTCGGCCCGAGCGAAGAGCCCGGCCCGCGGCAAGACGGCGTCCCGCGCCAAAGCCACGTCCAGGTCGAAGACGACCACACGCTCCAGGCAGGGCACCAGGACATCCCTGGACGCCGTTGCGCTGTTGAAGAACGATCACCGGACCGTCGAAGGGCTCTTCAACAAGTTCGAGGCCACCCGAGACGCCAGGGCTAAGGGGAGGATTCGCGACGACCTGGTGAAGGAGCTATCGATCCACGCGGCGATCGAAGAGGAGCTTCTGTACCCTGCCGCCGACGAGCGCGCCCGGCAGAAAGGGCTCGTGCTCGAGTCGCTGGAGGAGCACCACCTCGTAAAGGTTCTCTTGGCCGAGATCGACGGGATGAATCCCGAGGACGAACGGTTCGAGGCGAAGGTTCACGTCCTCATGGAGAACGTGATGCATCACGCCAAGGAGGAGGAAAAAGACCTCCTGCCGAAAGTCCGTCAGGTTCTGAGCCGCTCCGAGCTGATCGAGCTTGGAGAGCAGATGGAGCAGGCGAAGAAGCGGGCACCGACCCGGCCCCACCCGAAGGCGCCCGACACGCCGCCCGGGATCCAGGTCGCCGGGCCGGTCTCGGCGGTAATGGACTCGGTCAAGGACGCGGCCCGCGACACCCGCCAAGCGGTAGGGGACGCGATCCGCGGCGAGGAGCCCGAGAGAGCCGCCGAATAGCGTACGCAACCTCGCGCGCACCGCAGAATTGGACCTCTTAGCTATTGACGTTTGGGGGGCAATCATGCGCATTCTCAAGACATGCAGTGGCTCCTGACTGCCGTCGTCCTAGGTGCAGCTTGCTGGATGGTTTCAGCGCTGAGTTACGAGGACGATGGAGCCGCCGCGGGCCAGTCTCGGCTCCTCGATGTGGGGCGGGAGTCCGTTCCTCGAGTAGCCGCCGCGGGGCGCACGACCTTCCTCCGCCTCTGGCAAGCCATTCGATCGACGCTCGCCCGATTCCTCGAAGCGGCGGGCCCGGTGCTTGTCGCAGCGGGGCGGACCACGGCGACCGCCTCCGTCCGAGCCATCGGAGCCGTCGGGTCGGCGATCTGGTGGGTCGTTCGCACCGTCGGGATGGCGTTCGCCACCGCCGGACGCGCCGTTGGATTCACCGCCGGACGGACGCGGACAGCGGTGCAAACGCGCTCGGCCGCTCGGCAACGAGCCCGAATCGAGCGCCGCCGGCTGGCTCAAACGGCCCAGCTGGACCGGGTTCCGTTCGAGAAATCGTTGATCCTTACCGGCCCTCAGGAGGAGGCGGCCGGCGTCGCACTTCCAACGTTCGGTGCGTCAGCGAGACGGCCGTCCGCGCTTTCCAGGCTTCTCGCCGCTATCCAGCTGGTGTTCTTCGTCGTGATCTGGGGCAGTGCGGCGGCGCTCGCCATCGCGGGCGCGGCGTGGGCAGTGACGCAAATCGTGTAGAGCTGCTCAGAGGTGCGAGAGGGGGGATTTGAACCCCCACGCCCTTTCGGGCAATGGATCCTAAATCCATCGCGTCTGCCGGGTTCCGCCACTCTCGCGTGACGTAGGGCACAATCGAGTATATGAACCGCCTCAACCAATTTTTGGGCACAGGGATGCGCCGCCGGCTCTTCATCAGCGCCACGATTGTCGCTGTCATCCTGATCGTCGCCGTGACGCCGGTCGGCACCGGCGTGCTGCGCGGGTTGGCGCTCGTGGACGAGCCGCGTCCCGAGCCGACGGCAAACCCGATTCCCTCCCCGACATACTCGCCATTTGACCGCAGGACTGGACCGAAGCTCGTACTGCCGAGCCCCACGGATGATCCCCAGCGATCGCCCGAACCGACACCGACCTCCGGCGGGGAACCCGGCAAGACCTGGGTAATCGCGGCCGCGGGCGACATCGCGTGCAAGCCTGGCGAGTCCAGTGGGTCCGAATGCCAGCACCCCGCAACGGCGGACGTGGTCGCACGGCTTCAGCCCGACGCCGTCCTCCCGCTGGGCGACACGCAATACGACGGCGCGCTTCGAGAGTTCCAGCGGAGCTACGACCCGACCTGGGGACGGTTCAAGGAGATCACCCATCCGGCCATCGGGAACCACGAGTACGAGGCCGGAGGCCACGGCTATTTCGCGTACTTCGGCGACCGGGCCGGGCGCCCAGGCGCTGGCTTCTACAGCTTCGACTTGGGAGGGTGGCACCTGATCGCTTTGAACTCGAACTGTGACCGGGTGGGCGGATGCCATCGCGGATCCCCACAGGAGCGGTGGCTCCGGAACGATCTCAAGAGGCATTCGAAACGGTGCACGCTGGCGTACTGGCACCATCCGCGGTTCAGCTCCGGGGTCGAGCACGGAAACGAAGAGAGTGTTGGGGCGTTCTGGGAAGCGCTGTACGACCACGGCGCCGACGTCGTCCTCGCCGGGCACGAGCACAACTATGAGCGGTTCGCACCGCAAGACCCGAGCGGTCGCGTGGATCGTAAGAGGGGGATCCGTCAGTTCGTGGTGGGGACCGGTGGCAAGAGCCTGTACGAGTTCGGGCGACCGCTTCCGACGAGTGAGGTCCGACACGGCTCGAGCTATGGCGTTCTTCGTCTAGAGCTTTCCCGCTCGAGCTATCAATGGAGGTTCGTCCCGACGCGTGGTTCGTTTACCGACTCCGGGCGAGGCGGATGTCACTGATCTGCGTTTCGCGCGGAGGCGACCGCGGCTCCCCATAGGCCGATCAGCCCTAGCTGAGCCAGCGCGTCCAGCAGATAGACCTTGCTGATGCGGCGCTTCGCGACGTACGTCAGATCGATCAGCAACAGCGCCAAAGGAGCGCCCACGCCGAGGATCGTGAGGTCCTGAGGAATGTCCCCTCGCCGTGCGGCGGCGATCTGTACGCCTCCGATGGCGGTCAGAAGGAGACCCACCGTCTTGACGAGCCAGCGGTCGACTTTGGGGCCGGTGACCCACTCGAAGGATCGGATGTTGATCACCGGCCACAACCCGCTGATCGCGTAGAACCACCCTTCGACGGACGCCGCAGTTGCCATCGGGTTTTGCGTCCGAGGGGTACTCATCGTTGCGAACGTGCTACCCGCAAAGCGTCGCACAAAACCAGAAGAGCCTACGAACGACGCTAACCGGCGGATGTGGCCGATAATGACGGCGTGACGATGCCCAAACCGGAGCTCGCCCCACCTCTCACCGACTGGGCGACTCAGCTGGACCGGCTTCAATGGACGGCGCTCATTACGGATCCCGAGTGGAAACTCATGTGGGTGTCGCGCTCCCTTCAGAACTTCCTTCGGGTCGATGACGAAACCGACCTTGGCTATGGAGACAACCTCGCGTGGGCGTGGTCGACGATGGAGATTTGGCGGCGCAGCGTGACGCCGGAGGGGCAGTTGGAACTCTTTCGCGATCTAGCGCCGTTGTTTCTCGCCGCCATGAACGACCGTGGAGTTGACGTCCGAGAGCTCTTGGGGGAGCCGTTTTCGTCGCTTCTCGATGAAGTTGAACCGGCGGCGGACATTCCGCTGGTGGGGTCCGGATTCTTCGAGTACACCGACCCGGGCGATCCGGAACTCCCGCCGTACCGAGTCAACTACTGCGTGATTCGAGTGAATGACGACGAAGGAACGCCGGTCGGCGCGATTCTGATCACGTTCTTGGACGTCAACCCGAACCTCAGCGCGCTTCTGGTCCGGGGCGATCAGGAGATGTACAGCAGGATGGCCAAGCTGGTTGACCCCCAACCGCAACAGGCTGCGGTGCTCTTCTGCGACCTTCAGGGATCGGGACGGGTGTCGCGCGAGCTCTCCAGCGCGGCGTACTTTCGGATGGTCCGGCGGCTGTGGACCGGAATCGACGCAGCCATCGCGGCGGAGTGCGGGATCGTGGGAAAGCATGCCGGCGATGGCGCTTCTGCATTCTTCCTTGCGGAGGACCTGGGGTCGCCCTCGAAAGCCGCCGCCGCTGCGATCCGCGCGGCCCGACGTATTCACGAGACGTCGGCCGAGGTGTTCGGCGAGACGGTTCAGAGCGGGTGTCTGATGAGGATTGGCGTGCATTGGGGCGGGAGTCTCTACATGGGACAGTTGGTTCCGGGCGGGCGCCTGGACGTGACCGCGTTGGGGGACGAGGTCAACGAGGCCGCGCGAGTGGAGGAGTGCGCCGAACCGGGGACGACGCTCGTCACCAAGCAGCTCTTGGAGCGACTCCAACCGGTGGAGGCGGACAGCGTCGGTATCGACCTCGAAAAGATGCGCTTCACGGTCCTGGCCGAGTTGCCGAGGGCATCCGAGAAAGCGCGCCGAGACGCCGGGTCGCTCGCTGTTTCGCTGATCGACTGACCGCAGGACTCGGCACTTATGGGTCTAGACCGATAAATCACTGTCCAGCATCAAGCGAAGCACGACAGGGGTGGTGGGCCCTACAGGATTCGAACCTGTGACGCGCAGATTAAGAGTCTGCCGCTCTAACCGGACTGAGCTAAGGGCCCGACGCGAGTATAGCGACGGGGGTTTACCGCAACTGAAAGGGTGACCGAGGGGACTCGAACCCCCAGCCTCCAGGACCACAACCTGGCGCTCTAACCACTTGAGCTACGGCCACCACGCGGGAGAAATGTTAACAGTGGGCTCCGCCGCGATTCGTTGGCCGCGCGTGCGCGCCGGGAGGGATTCGAACCCCCGACCGTCGGCTTAGAAGGCCGCTGCTCTGTCCCCTGAGCTACCGGCGCCGCTTCAACGATTCTAGACGGGCACGTCGGCGATACCTCTTCAGTAGTGTGAATGCAATGGATCTGCCGATTCGGCCTCCAGTGTCTCCAATGCTCGCGAAGCTGGCCAGAGAGATTCCTCAAGGCGAGTTTCTCTACGAACCGAAGTGGGACGGCCTGAGGTGCATGGCTTTCCGGTCCGACCAAGAGGTGGACCTCCGCAGCAGAAACCAGCGGCCCCTCGCTCGGTACTTCCCGGAGCTGGTCGAAGGGCTCCGTTCCCTTCCGAACGAGCGGTTCATCCTCGATGGCGAGGTCGTCCTCTTCACCAGCCGCGGCGCGGATTTCGGCTCGCTCCTTCTGAGGCTCCATCCATCCGGGTCACGCGTCGCGCGTCTCCGGCAGGAAACACCGGCTTCCTTCGTCGCGTTCGACCTGCTCGCGGTCGGCGGGACAGATCTGCGGTCGCGATCATTCGCAAAGCGACGTCGGCAACTCGAGGAGGTTCTCTTGGGCTGCGATGCGCCGGTCTTCATCACCCCGATCACCGACGACCGTGACGTCGCCACGAGCTGGCTGGAGGCGTTTCAGGGATCCGGTGTCGACGGCGTGGTGGCGAAGCAAGCGAACATGCCGTACCAGCCGGGTAAGCGGGCGATGGTCAAGGTCAAGCGAGAGAGGACCGCAGACTGCGTCGTGGCGGGGTTTCGATGGCTGGTCGACAGGCCGGAGGTCGGTTCCCTGCTCCTCGGGCTGTACGACGGCCACGGAGAGCTTCGGCACGTGGGAGTGGCGTCTTCGTTCACGAAAACGCGCCGCGCCGAGCTGCTCGAGGAGCTTTCGCCACTGATCGTTCCGATCGAAGGACACCGATGGGAACGAGGATTCGGCCTGGAGCGAAGTCCCGTGGGGCGGCTTGCCGGTGCGGCGGCGCGCTGGTCTCCCGAGGAAATGGATCTGGACTGGATTCCGGTTCGGCCGGAAAAGGTCTGTGAAGTCGCTTACGACCAGCTTGACGACGGGCGGTTCCGGCACCCCGCGCGCTTCATTCGATGGCGTCCCGATCGGGAGCCCGTGTCGTGCACGTACGAGCAGCTCGAGACACTATCGCATGGTCTTGAGGACATCCTGAGTCTGGCGTGACCACAGTCGGTGGGTGGAGTAGCGGTAAGGGCACCTCACCCGAAGTAGAGATCGAAGGACGCCGACTCAGGCTTTCGAGCCTGGACAGGGTCCTTTGGCCGCTGGCCGGCTACACGAAGGGCCAGATGATCGACTACTACATGGAGATCGCGCCCGTTCTGGTTCCGCACATCGCCGGGCGGCCGTTGACGCTTCGGCGGTTCCCCGAAGGGGTGGATCAACTCAACTGGTATCAGACACAGTGCCGCGGGCGGCCGGATTGGCTGCCCACGCACCCGATCAAGACAGCCTCCGGTGAAACCCACCACTACTGCTTGGTCAACGACCCTCCGTCACTGGTTTGGGTCGCGAACCTCGGAACCATTGAACTTCATCCGCTCCTCGCGCCGGCGGCTCGTCCCGATCGTCCGACGGTGGTGGTGTTTGACCTGGACCCCGGACCGCCTGCGGACGTCCTCAACTGCTGTGAAATCGCCCTGTGGCTTCGCAACTCACTCGAAGCCGACGGTCTTGTATCGTTCGTCAAGACGTCAGGTTCATTCGGGCTTCACGTCTATGTGCCGTTGAATTCGGAAGCCTCGTTCGATCAGACGAAGTCGTTCGCTCGTGCCACCGCCCGCTCCCTGTCGGAACGCCATCCGAATCTGATCGTCGACAAGATGACGAAGTCCATTCGAGCGGGGCGAGTCCTGATCGACTGGCTTCAGAACGACCCCACACGGTCGACGGTCGCGCCGTACTCGCTCCGCGGCATGGCGTGGCCCACCGTCTCGACGCCGGTCACATGGAACGAGATCGAGCGCGCGTTGGCGCTTCGTCGCCCGGAGTTGCTCACGTTCGCCGCTACCGACGTGACCGGGCGCCTCGCCGAGGTGGGCGACCTCTTTCAACCCGTGCTCCAGATGAAGCAATCATTGCCGATGTGACGAATGTGTCCCTGAGACCGAGGTTGTATTGCTGCAGGTGAGATGCCCGCGTAGATTGCTGAAAGACAGGATGCGCTGCAATGAGCACTGAGGATAAGACGTCAGTTTCGCCGGTCGCCGAGGACACCGCTCCGGCGGCGCCTCGTGTGGGGGAGAAGCTTCGAGCCGCCCGCGAACGACGCGGCGCGAGCCTGGAGCAGGCGGCCGAAGCCACTCGAATCTCGAAGCGGTACCTCCAGGCGCTCGAGGACGATTCGCCGCTGGACGACTTGCTCAATCCCGCGTACGGGCGGCTGTTCCTCAAGAACTACGCGAAGTACCTCAACCTCGATCCCGACGAAGTAGCGCCCCCTCCGGCGGAGCAGCCGCCGATGGAGCCGCCGGCGGTCGATGTCCTGCGTCCCGCCATGCGGCCTGACGGTCGATTGCTGTCGCGAGTTCTCATGGCGGCGGCTGTGATCGCGCTCATTGGGCTGGCGATCACCAGGAACTACGGGCAACCGCAACGAGAGACGGCGGACACCGCTCCGACCCAGACACCGGCGGTTCCAGCGCAGACTGCCCCAGCGCAGACTGCCCCAGCTTCACCGACGCCGAGTCCGTCACCGAGTCCTACCCCGGTCACCGGCCTGGAGGCCATACTGCGGGTGACGGACCGATCCTGGGTATCCGTGAGCGCCGATGGCCAGAACGTCATCCGCGAGACCGTTGAGCCGCCTCGGTCGCTCACGTTGGAAGCCGACCGCCTGCTCGAACTCATCCTGGGGAATGGAGGCGGCGTGCGCCTCCGGTTGAACGGCGAGCTTGTCTCAACCGGCGAACCGGGGGAAGTGGTTCGCCTGTCCTTCGCCTATCGAAATGGGGAGGTCGTCCGGGAGGAGCTGCCGCCCGAGCCGGCTCCTCAAGAAACCGGCGGCGATTGACCCGCTGCTGTGGAGAGCGGGTGAAGGGAATCGAACCCTCGTCGCCAGCTTGGAAGGCTGGAGCTCTACCACTGAGCTACACCCGCGAGAGTCACGAACCAATCTAACAAGTCCTTCGGCCGGTCAGGACGCGACGACTCGGCGTAGGAGCGGCGACAGATCTTGAGGACGCGGCATCAGATGCTTCCACACATCGCCACGCTCAGCGAATCTTGGGAACGGTTCGAATGGTGAACGCTTCCGGACGAGCGGTTGGGACCTTGTCCCACATGATGGGAAACGAGATCGTCGCTCCCGACCTGGCTCGAGGGGAATACGGCGCGACGATGTGAGCCCCCGGGGCGTTCCTCCCTATATCGAGGAAGAGCCGTCCTCCCCGCTTGGCCAGCCGTACCTCACTCGTCACGACGTCAGGCATCTGGCCCTCAACCTCATGAGCGAGATTCACGGCGGCTTCGCGAGCGGCGCGATAGTCGAATCTCCGCTGTATCGGGATGTAGACGTGAATTCCCTTGGCGCCGGAAGTCTTCACGACACCTTCGATCCCGTGTTGGTCGAGCACTTCTTTCATCGTCAACGCGACCTCCACGGCCACGTGGAACTGACCAGGGGAAGGGTCTAGATCGAAGACAAGATGATCCGGCTGATCGAGACGGCCGGTTCGTGACAGCCACGGGTGAAGCTCGATCGCCGCCTGATTCGCCAGCCACATCAACGTGCGTTTCGAGTTGCAGAGGGCGTAGTGAACATCGCGGCGGGCGGAATCGGCCCAGAGCGGGACTGTCTTGACCCAGTCCGGCGCATATTTCGGCGTGTTCTTCTGAAAGAACGAGAAGCCATCAATGCCGTCCGGATATCTCTTGACCGTGAGCGGGCGGTCACGAAGAGCCGGAAGGATCACGTCGGCCACGGCGTCGAAGTAGTCGAGCAGGTCGCCCTTCGTCAGACCCGACTCAGGCCAGAAGACCTTCTCGAGATTGGACGGTTCGACCCCTCCGGGCACACGCCAGTTATACCCGCAGCTTGAAACACCTGAGAAAGCGGCTTCTACAATCGAGGCTGACGGGGCGTGGCGCAGTTTGGCTAGCGCGCGGCGTTTGGGACGCCGAGGTCGCCGGTTCGAATCCGGCCGCCCCGACTTCCTCCAGAAACCCGACTTCCTCCAGGAAAGGGAGGGACCGGCTGGTCGCCGGTCCCTCGGGAACTACGTCGCTTGACTTCGTCAGGTGGTCTTGGTCTGGTCCACCTCACCGCGCCAAGCGCCCGTCTCGGCGCCGCGGCTCTCGATGAACTCCTTGAACCGCTTGAGGTCACCCTTCACCCGGACACGCGGGATCTGGAGCCAGTCGCCGACCTTCTCCTTGAAGTCCTCGGGGTAGACCTCGAGCTGGAGCATGACCCGGGTGGTGTTCGGGTCGATCGTGTGGAACGTCACCACGCCGGCGTTCCCGGTGCCGGTGGTGCTGGTCCACGCGATTCGCTCGTCCGGGATCTGCTCCGTGATCTTCGCTTCCCACTGACGCTCCTGGCCGGCGATCTCCGCCGTCCAGTGGAGGCTCACGTCGTCCAGCTGCTGGACCGTCTTCACGCCCTCCATGAACTTGGGGAATTCCTCGAACTGCGTCCACTGGTTGTAAGCGGTCCGCACTGGTACCTGGACGTCGATGGATTCCTCGATCGTCGACATACCAATTCCCTCCTCTCTGGAGTTGCGGGCTTGTACTTATGAATTACCCGCGGGCTTTCGGCAGCAAACGATCGGCGGCGTTCACGGTGGTGATCACATGCACTCAGACGTATACGGGGCCTCCGGATCGCCAATACTGACCGCGCTCCCTGGATAGGAACCCCTCGTCGACCAAAAATCTCCGAAGGGCGGCATAGTCGCCATGGAATCGCTTGAGAGTTTGGTTGACCTGCTGCTCGGTGTAGTGCACGCCGACGTCGAACTCCAACGCCAGGCGAGAGAGAACGATCAGTCGCTTGGAATGCTTCGCAGGGATGTCGCGTAAGCGGCCCCCGCGGAAGTAACGCCGCAGCACCTCCTCCTCTTCTTCGTAGACAGCGCCCAGGGCGACCCCAGCATCTCTGGACGGAGTCATATTCTGGGCAGCCTGCCGAAGGACGTCCGGTTGAAACCGATAGGTACGCCGGTCTCGATCCACCCGCACGAGCCCCAAGGCCGTGAGCTTGCTCAGATGTCGGCGAATCCGATCCGGCCGAAGCCCCAGCGACGAGGCAAGCTCCGCGGTTGTCGCGGCCCGTGCCGCGAGCGCTCCCGCCACCGCGAGACGCTCTGGGTCTGCCAGCAGGCGAAGCACGTCCTCCGGTGCGACGGCGTCCGACGGCGGAGAGTCGGTTTCGTTCGACGGGTTCGCCACGCGCCCGGAGTCTAGAGCGCGTCCGTTCGCTCCGTGTCCTTGCGAGGGTTTCCGGTACGCTCGCTTCGCGATGCAGAGCACCCTTGAAGCAACCGACAAGCACGTCGTTCGGCTCTCCGTTGAGGTGCCTCCCGACGAGTTTTCGCGCGACCTCGACAAGGCCTACCGCAAGGTAGCCGGCGAGGTTCGCATCCCGGGGTTCAGAAAGGGAAAGGTTCCGAAGCAGATCATCGACGCTCGGGTCGGCCGTGAAGCCGTCCTCCAGGAATTCGTCCGAGACTTCCTTCCGACGTATTACGTCCAGGCGCTTCGCGAGCACGATCTTGCTCCGATCGCCGAGCCGGACATCGATCTGGAGTCCCTCGAGGACGGGTCGCCCTTGCGGTTCACGGCGACGGTGGAGATCCGGCCGCGGCTCTCACTTCAACCGGACCAGTACCGCGGTGTAAAGGTGGAGATGCCGCCAACGGACGCGACGGAAGTAGAGATCGACGAATACCTCGACCGGCTCCGCGACCGTTTCGCGGAGCTCGAAGTGGTTTCTCGCCCGGCCCGAAAGGGTGACTACGTCCTGGCCGACGTTCGAGCTTCGGTGCACGGACAGGAGGTGCCCGAGGCCAGCCGGCTCGGTTTTCTGACCGAAGTGGGCAAGGAGGAGCTTGCTCCCGAGCTCGACAAGGAGCTCGAGGGAAAACGGAAGGGCGAGATCCTCAAGTTCAACGCCACATTGCCGGAGGCGTTCGGCGAGCGAGCCGGCAGCGAGGTCACGTTCCAGGTCCTGGTCAAGGAAGTGAAGGCGAAGACGCTACCAGCGCTGGACGACGAATTCGCCAAGACTGCGTCGGAGTTCGACACGCTGGAGGAGCTTCGCAACGACATCCGTAACAAACTCGGCGCGCTGAAAGACGCGGAGTCGAAGGCGATTCTTCGCGACCTGGTGCTGCAAAAGATCATCGAGTCCGTCGACGTCGACATCCCCGATCGGCTGGTCGACGCGGAAACCGAGAGCCGAATCGAGCGGGCGAAGGATCGGGCAGAGCGCGCCGGGACAACTTTGGACGACGCACTCGCCGCGCAGGGCTGGGATGAGCTTCGGTTCCGTTCCGACGCCCGCGCTCACGCCATTCGGGCGATCAAGGCGGACTTGGTGTTGGAGGCAGTTGCGCGCTCGGAGGGAACTCAGGTTACGAGGGAGGACCTCGAGCGAGAGATCGAAGACCTTGCACGCACGATGGGACGCGACGCGAAGGAAGTTCGCCGAATACTCGAGCGATCCGGCCAAGTAACGTCACTGGCCGGTGATATCATCCGATCCAAGGCCCTTGACCTGCTTGTCGAGGCGGCCGATGTGGGCAACGGGGGCGCCGCGGCCGGCCCTCATCCCAGTGCGGAAGAGAGCCAAGAGGTCGAAGATGAATGAGACTCGGAACTACCTCGTCCCCGTCGTCGTCGAGCAAACGAACCGCGGTGAGCGGTCGTTCGACATCTATTCGCGGCTGCTCAAAGAGCGAATCGTGTTTTTGGGCACGCCGATTGACGACGCTGTTGGGAACCTGATCATGGCCCAGCTGCTGCACTTGGAGAGCGAGGATCCCGACAAGGACGTCCACCTCTACGTCAACTCTCCTGGGGGCGACGTCTCGTCAACGTTCGCCATCTACGACACGATGCAGTACATCAAGCCGGACGTTTCGACGATCTGCATGGGACAGGCCGCGTCGGGCGCCGCGGTGTTGCTTGCCGCCGGGACCAGGGGCAAGCGCTATGCGCTTCCTCATTCGCGAGTGCTGATCCACCAACCACACGGCCAGGCGGGAGGACAGGCGGTCGACATCGAGATTCAGGCCAAGGAGATCCTCCGATACCGGCAGCTCGTGGACCAGGTTCTGGCCGAGCACACAGGGCAGCCGCTGGAGAAGGTGAAGCAGGACACCGACCGCGACTTCATCATGACTTCCGAGCAAGCGAAGGAGTACGGCTTGATCGACGATGTGATCGCCAGCCGGAAGGTTCAGGCTGAATTGGCTTCTCTGGCGGCGAAGGCATCGTAGACTTGCCGAATGATTCATAGGGGCCCGCGGGAGATCGAGGGCCACGAGTCAAGGGGATAAAGGACGTGGCGAAGTTCGGAGATTCCGACCTTCTCAAGTGCTCGTTCTGCGGGAAATCCCAAAAGCAGGTCAAGAAGCTGATCGCGGGCCCGGGCGTCTACATCTGCGATGAGTGCATCGACCTCTGCAACGAGATCATCGAAGAGGAGCTCTCGGAAACAACCGAGCTGAAGCTTGACGAGCTTCCCAGGCCGATCGAGATCTACGCGTTCCTCAACGACTATGTCATTGGCCAGGAGCAGGCGAAGAAGGTCCTTTCGGTCGCCGTCTACAACCACTACAAGCGGATCCAGGTGGGGGCGGCCGGCGACGAGGTCGAGCTTCAGAAGTCCAACATCGTTCTTCTCGGGCCCACGGGTTGCGGGAAGACGCTCTTGGCGCAGACGCTGGCCCGAATGCTCAACGTTCCGTTCGCCATCGCGGACGCGACGGCGCTCACCGAAGCCGGTTACGTCGGCGAGGACGTCGAGAACATCCTTCTGAAATTGATCCAGGCGGCTGACTACGACGTCAAGAAGGCCGAGACCGGGATCATCTACATCGACGAGGTCGACAAGATCGCGCGGAAGAGCGAGAACCCATCGATCACACGCGACGTCTCGGGCGAGGGTGTCCAGCAGGCGCTGTTGAAGATCCTCGAAGGGACCACCGCCAGCGTTCCGCCACAGGGCGGCAGGAAGCATCCCCACCAGGAGTTCATTCAAATCGACACGACGA
>JALYGK010000034.1 GCA_030777105.1 Actinomycetota bacterium
CCCCTCGTTCACGAGCAAATCCCCCATCGCGCGGCTCAAGAAAAATTGGCGATTCTGCCGACAACATAGGTACAACGCCCACCGGAACCGAAAACGGTTTCTCCATCAAGGCTTGCAGCGCGCGGGAGGGCGCTCGGGCGCTGCAGTGGCCAGGGGGGTGCCTTCATTGGTATCCCCTCTGGCTTTATCAACGCCTTCCCTACACTGGCCCGCATGCCGGCCGCCAGCGTCAACGAAAAGGCCGGGCTCCGGCTGATCCTGTCCGATCCCGCGGTTCGCGTGGTCATCCTCATCGTTTTCGTCGTGATGCTGGGGTTTGGGATCATCGCCCCAATCCTTCCTCTGTATGCCCGTTCCTTCGGCGTGAGCTACCAAACGGCGAGCCTGCTCATCGCCGTATTCCCGTTCGCCCGCCTCATCTTCGACCCCGTAGCCGGGCCAATCATCGATCGGTATGGAGAGCGTCGTTCGGCCATCGTCGGCGTGCTGATCGTGGGCGTCTCCGCGCTGCTGGCCGGATTGGCCCCGACATTCCTTCTGGCCGTCTTGTTTCGCGGCGCTGGAGGCGGCGGGTCCGCCGTCTTTCTGGCCGCCCTCTACAGCTACTTGCTGAAGGTCGTGCCGAGCGAGCGAATGGCCCGAACGCTGAGCGTGTTCTACGGCTCTCTGAATGTCGGCATCATCGCCGGTGGTCCGATCGGCGGGTTCGTCGCCCAAACGTTCGGACTGGCCAGCCCACTCATCCTTTACTCGGGGCTCTGCCTGGTTTCCGCCGTGCTGTACGTGCGCTTCATGCGCGATGCGCCCGGTCGGACCGTCGCCGATGTCGGCGAGCCGCCTTCTCGGGGCGCTGAGGCAATTCCGCTGTGGCGCCGTCTGGGCCGACAGATCGCCGTGCTGCTTCGGACCCCGGCATTCGCCACCGTCCTCATGCTCAACGTCGCTTTCTTTTGGTTCGTGGCCGGCGCGTACGACACGCTGGTCCCCCTTTTTGCGAAGGAGGAGCTCGGCATGTCAACCGTCGGCGTCGGCGTGGTTTTCACCATCGCCGTGGCCGCCGAATTTCTGGTTCTCTACCCAACGGCCAGCGTGGCGGACAGGACCGGGCGGAAGCGGGTCGTCTTGCCGTCGATGGCAGCGCTCGCCGTCCTCGGTGCCGCGCTGGGGTGGGCGGCGAGCCCCATCGCGCTCGGGGTCCTCATGGCGCTCGTGGGCCTGGCGTCGGGCGCGGTGGCGTCAACTCCGGCGGCCATGCTCTCCGACGTCGCCCCGCCGGAAGACTCCGGGACGGCCGTGGGGATATTTCGTTTCGCCGGCGACCTTGGATTCGTGCTCGGTCCGCTCGTCGGCGGGATCGTCGCCGGTCAGTACGGCTTCAAGGCAGGGTTCGTGGTGATGGGCATTCCGGCCGTCGTCGCGCTGGTCTTCGCCCTCCGGACGCCCGAAACGCTGAAAACGGACGCCGCGGAGGGCCGTCGAGAACCGGTTCCGGCCTCGCCGCTCGATTAGGGCGAGGGCATCGCTCGGCGGATCAGCAGCTCACGCGGCACGCGCCGGGCTGCCACACCATCAAGAGCAGGATGGTCACCATGGTCAACGACAGGAACATTCCGCCAATCCTCGCCCGCCCGATGAGGCCGGCGATCTCCGGGGGCGGGCCGCCCGGGCCGCCGCCGGAAGCGGGTGGAGGCGGCATGGATTCCATCGCCTTCAGGAGCTTCGTGGCCGTCGGGAGCTGAACGAACAGCGCGAAAAAGAAGAGGATCGTGAACAGGACGATCGAGATGATGAGCCACTCGGACTGCCACAGCTGATGCTTGCCCGTAAAGATCAGCGCTAGCCCCGTGAACGGGACCAGCACGGCGAGTGGAATCGTGAGGCGCCTCGAGATGAACTCCGTGACCTCGACGCCAAATGCGGCGTGCTGCGGACGCTTCTGCCCGAGAGCACCGATCACCGGAAAGGCCGCCAAGGCGGGTCCGAAGGCCACAATCACCAGAAGGATGTGCGCGAACAGCCAGAACGTGTACCAACTCCATGCAGCGATGAACATCGGCGTCCCCTCAATCCGGATACGTCAGACGACTCCTTGTGCTGCTCGATCTTCGGCAACTAATCCATGAAGGTAACCACAGTTGGGGTTCTCGGCGCGCCTCCGGAGCGGGTTTGGAACGTTCTGACGGACTGGGAACGCCAGGCGTCATGGATGCCGGATGTCGCATGGATCCGGGTGATTGGACCGGAACGGGGGCTGAACGCACGACTCGCGGTTAGAACCAAAGTCCTCGGCCTCGCCATCTTTACCGATCGATTGCAGGTGGTCGTATGGGAGCCGCCCCGTCGCGTGGTCGTCCGTCACGTCGGATTGGTGAGGGGAGTCGGTGAATGGCGGCTCGACCGGCACGCAAAGGGGACATGGTTTCGCTGGACCGAGGACGTCAGCCTCAACGTTCCGGTGGTCGGGGATCTGGCCGTTCTCGTCTACCGACCCATCCTCCGGTGGGCGCTTCGCCGGTCGCTGGTCAATCTCCGCCGAAGAGTGGAGAAGCGTCCGTGAGGACTACGACTGCGCCTGAAGGGATGCGACGAACGCTTCCACGTCGGGGACGTGGGCGAAGGCGTGAGCGAAGGGGCCCTTCGGTGCGCCGAGGATGGCGCCCAGCAGCGTGACCAGGCGGTTCCGTCGCCCTCCTTCAGTCGGATAGGACGCCTTGCCCCGCCACTCGTCATCGGACAGCGCCGAGATCTCGGCCACCAATCGTTGATGGATCTCTTGGGCGCCGCGCCGGACGTCGTCCAGCGAAAGCCGTTGCTTCTCGGCGACGGCACGCGCATTGAATGCGTCGATCGCTTCGGTCCCCGGACCGCGGAGCGGCCCGTCTTCGCGCTCCACCCACGGAACCTCGCCGCGGCGCCACTCCCCGAGCGATCGCAGGGCGAGCTCCTCCCACGAGGCGAGGTGGCCGATGAGGTCCTTCGCCGACCAATCCCCTCCGCCGATGGTCGCCTCGCGAGTCAGGTCCGCGTCGGGTAGACCGGCGAGGAGCTCCTCGACCCTCGCGTTTCCTTCTTCCAGGATCGAAATGGCTTCCTGGCGGGACGGTTGGGTCATCCGCTAGCCGGCCGGCTTCGACCCCGGCGCTTCGGCGCCCGGCGTCTCAGGCCGTTCCTTCTTCGGAACCGTCAGGTCCCACCAGGGGTGACGTTCCCGAACCGGCCCGCCGAGGTCGACATGGACGTGCTTCACCTCGCGGTACTCGTTGAAACCGATCTCGCCGTGCTCGCGGCCGATGCCGGACTGCCGGTAGCCGCCGAACGGGTACCGCGGATTGATCATGTGCCAGTCGTTGATCCAGATCGTCCCGGTTCGAAGCCGCTCGGCCAGTTTCGTGGCCCGTGCGTTGTCGCCCGACCACACCCCTCCGGCGAGCCCGTACACGGAGTCGTTCGCCAGTCGAACCGCCTCGCCTTCGTCCTCGAAGGGCATGACGACGAGGACCGGTCCGAAGATCTCCTCTTCGGCCACCTTCATGTCGTTCTTCACTTCCGTCAGGATGGTCGGGCGGTAGTAAAAGCCGCCGTCGTGACCTTCGACCACCGCTCGCTCTCCTCCGGTCAGCACGTCGGCGCCCTCATCGCGGCCGATCGCGACGTACCGCTCGATGGTTTGAAGCTGCCCATCGGAGATGACCGGTCCCATGTCGGACGACGGGTCCCGCGCGGGGCCGACCCGGATTCCTTCGGCCCGCTTCGCCATCTCCGCCACGAAGTCGTCGTAGATGCCTCGCTGAACCAGCAGCCGTGTTCCCGCCGAGCAGACCTGTCCGCTGTGGAAGAAGACGCCCCACAGGGCGCCGTCGACCGCGTAATCCAGGTCGACGTCGTCCAGGACGATCGCGGCCGACTTTCCACCCAGCTCGAGGGTGACTTTCTTGATGTTGGACGACGAGAGCTGCATGATCCGGCGCCCCACCTCGGTGGATCCGGTGAACGCGACCTTGTCCACCAGCGGGCTGGAAACGAGCGGTTCGCCGGCGTTCGTTCCCGTCCCGGGGAGGACGTTCACCACGCCATTCGGAATCCCGGCCTCCTGGCACAGCCGTCCGACCTCGATGGTCGTCAGCGGCGCCAGGTTCGCCGGCTTGATCACCACGGCGTTCCCGGCGGCGATGGCCGGTGCAATCTTCCAGGCGGCCATCTGAATGGGGAAGTTCCACGGCGTGATCGCGGCGCACACGCCGATGGGGTCGTATCGCAAGTAATTGGTCGAGCCGGGGTTTCTGGGAAGCGGCTGTTCGTCGGTCTCCCTGGCGGCGATCTCCGCGAAGACCCGGAACGTTGAGATCACCATGCCAATGTCGCCGCCCTTCGACATGCGAATGGTGTGGCCGGCGTCGCGAGATTCGAGGTCGGCAAGGTGCTTGGCGTTTTGCTTGACGAGGTCGGCGACCTTGAGCAGGTACTCGGCTCGCTCGCGTCCCTTCATCCTGGGCCACGGCCCCTCGTCGAACGCGGTGCGGGCGGCCTGAACCGCCCGCTCCACGTCTTCGGCGCCCGCACTCGCGACCGTTGCGAACGGTTCGCCGGTGGAAGGGTCGATGGAGTCGAACGTCTCTCCGGATGCGGCGTCGGTGAACTGGCCGTCGATGAGCAGCTGATACGTCTCCGTCACGGTGGTACCTCCTCGGTGCTCTCTCGTCATCGTATCCGCTAGGCTCCGCGAGGGCGGTCGCTCGTTCGGAGGTCATCGTGGGCGACAGGGAAGAGATCCTGATCATCCTGGGGGGACTGTCGCTGTTCGCCGACCTCTCTCGTCCTCAGCTCGAGGCCGTCGCCCACACCTTCGAAGAGGAATGGTTCAACGAGGGGCAGCGGATCATCCGCCAGGGATTTCCCGGCGGCAACTTCTACGTCATCCTCGACGGCGAGGCGGACGTTCGAACCGACGGCCGGCCAACGGCGCACCTCGGCCGCGGCGACTTCTTCGGTGAGGTGTCCATCCTGCTCGGCGAGGCGCCCATCGCCGACGTCGTGGCTACCAGGCCGCTTCGGTGTCTGGTGCTGCCGGGTCCCGACGTCCAGGAGTTCCTGTTGATGAACCCGACGGTCATGTTCCGGATGCTCCAGGCCGAAGCCCGCCGGCTGCGGGCGGCCAGTCAGTGGCGCAGCTGAACGGCTCGCCGTTCCCCCCGGGCGACTATCCCGTGGTCGTGGTGGGGAGCGGCCCTGGTGGTCTTCAAATCAGCTATTGCCTCAGGGAGCTCGGCATCGAGCACGCCGTGCTGTCCCAGGACGACGCACCTGCGGGGATGTTCCGGCGGTTTCCGCTCTTTCAGCGGCTGATCACGTGGAGCAAGCCGCAGGCACCGGCCGAGCGAGGGACGCGCGAATACGAGTGGTTCGACTGGAACAGCCTGCTGGCCGAGGAGCCGGCCCTCCGGGCGCTCGTTCCGGAGTTCATGGACGGAACGTCCTATTTCCCCGCGAGGTCCGAGATGGAAAGCGGCCTCGCCGCGTTCGCCGACCGCGGAAAGATGGAGGTCCGGTACGGCTGCCGCTGGGAGAGCACGAAGCGCGAGAAATCGGTGTTGGTGGTCGAGACCTCGGACGGACCGTACCGGGCGCCGGTCGTGGTCTTCGCCATCGGTATGACCGAGCCGTGGAAGCCCGACATACCTGGGGTGGACGCGGTTCCGCACTACGTCGACACCCGGCCGGCTCGGGAGTACACGGGCAAGGACGTCTTCATCATGGGCAAACGAAATTCCGGGTTCGAGGTCGCCGATGGCCTCCTGCCAGCGGCGAGACGCATCGTGCTTGGTTCCCCCCGGCCGGCGCGCATTTCGCTGGTGACCCATTCGACCGCGGGAGCCCGCGCGCGGTACATGCAGCCGTACGAGGACCACATCCTCGGGGGCGGGAATGTCGTGCTGGACGCCGCGATCGAACGAGTGGAACGAACCGACCGCGGCTATCGCGTCACCGCGAAGGGGACCACGCGGCCCGGAGACCTCGTGTTCGACGTCGACGAGGTCATCGCCGCCACCGGGTTCACCACACCGCTCCGCGACCTCCCCGACATCGGTGTCTCGACCTTCTACCAGGGGCGCCTCCCCGCCCAGACGCCGTTCTGGGAGAGCCCATCAGTGCCGGGCATTTACTTCGCGGGGTCCGTGACGCAGGGCGCCATCGGGCTGAAGAAGTACGGAATCCCGAGCAACTCCGCCGCGGTTCACGGGTTCCGGTACAACGCGAAGGTGATGGCCAGGCACATCGCCGAGACGAAGTTCGGGCGGACGCTGGAGAAACGGGCGATGTCCTCATCCGACGTGGTCCCCTTCCTTCTGAACGAGCTGACGAACGGCCCCGAGCTGTGGAACCAGCAGTCGTACCTGGCGCGGGTCGTGAGCTTCGATGGAGGGGACGGGATCGTCGACCAGGGGAACGTTCCTCTGGCGCACTTCGTCGATGAGCCGGGAGGGGACGCCGTCGCGGTCACCGTGGAGACCGATGACCAGGGAGACATCCATCCGGCCGTCTACATCCGTCGAAACGGGCGAGTCGACAATCAGACGCTCGAGTCTCACCCGTTGCTGATGTTCGACACGCCCGCCCATGACGCGCAGCTGTCTGCCATGCTGAAGGGGCTGGTCGAATGAAAGGCTGTCATGCCCGAGCTCTCCCCTGACGAACTTCGGCGGATCTACGCCGACACCAACACCATCGCGGTGGTCGGCGCGTCGAACGACGCGACCAAGCCGGGGAACCACATCCCGGCGTACCTTCAGAGCCAGGGCTTTCGCATCGTCCCGATCAACCCGCGCGGCGGCGAGATCCTCGGGGAACCGGCGTACACGTCGCTTCGGGAAGTCGACGTGCCGATCGACGTCGTCGAAGTATTCCGGCCGTCGGACGAGACCCCCGACATCGCCCGTGAGGCCGTGGCGGTCGGGGCGAAGGTGCTGTGGCTCCAGACGGGGATCTCATCCGACGAGGCCGCTCGGATCGCCGAGGAAGGCGGTCTGAAGGTCGTCATGAACCGGTGTATGGGCGTGACGCACGGCCAGCTTGGCCTGGGGCCGGGCCCGTAGCGCTGGCGGCGCGGTAGCCCGACACGTCGGGCTGACGGGCGGCAGTAACATGGACCCGTGACGTACGCAGAGAAAACCGCCGATTTCAAGGCACGGATCGACGCGGGCGACAAGATCGAGGCCGGGGACTGGCTCCCGGACGAATATCGTCAGGCGGCTCTCAAGTTCATCGAGATGCACGCCAATTCGGAGGTGATGGGGGCGCTTCCCGAGCGGGAATGGATCCCCCGCGCTCCGACCCTCAAGCGCAAGCTCTCGCTGACGGCCAAGGTCCAGGACGAAGTGGGGCACGGCCAGATCCTGTACCGGGTAGCCGAGGACCTCGGCAAGAGCCGCGAAGCGATGTTCGACGACCTGGTGAACGGGCGGACGAAGTTCCACAACGTCTTCCACTACCCGACGTACACGTGGGGCGACGTCGCCGTCATTGGGTGGCTGATCGACGGAGCGGCGCTGGTCAACCAGAAGGCGCTTCTGGATGCGTCGTACATGCCGTACGTCCGGGCCATGCGCCGGATCTGTCCCGAGGAATCCCTCCACCTTCGCCACGGGGAGGAGCTGGTTTTGGAGCTCGTCTCGGGAACCGATGCGCAGCGGCAGATGTTCCAGGACGCGGTGAACCGGTGGTGGCGGCCGATCATGCACTTCTTCGGGCCGCAGTCGTCAAAGAAGGACATGCTGCTGTACTGGGGGATCAAGACCCGCTCGAACGAAAGCCTTCGCCAGGAGTTCTTTTCGACGTACGTGCCGAAGCTGTGGGACCTCGGCATCTCCGTCCCGGACGACAAGCTCGCCTGGAACGAAGAGCGTGGCGAGTGGGACTGGTCGGACCCGGGATGGGACGACTTCTGGGAGACGATTCGCGGAAACGGTCCGATGACGTCGGTTCGACTCATGTACCGCAAGGCCATGTGGGACAACCACGCCTGGGTGCGTGAGGTGTTCGCCGGCATCCCGGAAGCGGCCTAGGCACGAGAGGCCGGCATGCCGGTCTGGGACGTTTTCGGCAAGCGAACGGACCGCGACGACTTCGCGTGGGTTGGCAGCATCAAGGCCCCCGATGCCGACATGGCGCTGGTCCTGGCGAAGGAAACGCACTTTCGGCATAAGGAGGGGGTCGCCTACGCCGTGCAGCTGCGAGGCGACTCCGAGCTCCGCATCGGGCCTTACCCAAGCGACGTGCTGGGTGGGGTGACCGACCACTCGTATCGGCGCCAGGAGGCGTACGCGGGGGTCGGCGCGAAGCACAAGAAGGTCAGCAAGCTGCTGGCCGAACGCGGGTTGGCGATCGATCGTCCTCGGCCGCCCGTCGGCCGGACCGGCGCGGCGCCCGGGCGACCGCCTTCGTCGGCGAAAGCTGAGCGTCCGGAGGACGTCTCCGCGGAGGAGATCGCCGCGCACGGGACCGCGGGATGACCTCGAGCGAAGCGACCGAGCCGAGGCTGACTCTCCTTCTGGCCCTCGCCGACGACGAGCTCATTCTCGGCCACCGGCACGCCGAGTGGACCGGTTGGGCGCCGTACATAGAGGAGGATCTGGCTTTCTCGTCGGTGGCTCAGGACGAGATGGCCCACGCCCGGCTCCTCTATCGGCTGGCCCGTGACGGCGGCCTGACGGATCGCGACCCCGATGAGCTGGCCCTCGGCCGCGAGCCCGACGAATACAGGAACGCGGTGCTGTGCGAACGGCCGAATGGAGACTGGGGCTACACGGTCGCGCGGCATTTCCTGTACGACACGGCGGACGCCGTCCGCCTGGAGGCGCTCGCGGAGTCTTCGTGGAAGGAGCTTGCCGAAGCCGTGAAGGTGGTGCAGCTCGAGGAGAAGTACCACGTGGACCATTCCGTGACCTGGTTCGCCAAGCTCGCTCAGGGGCCGGCCGAGGCGCGGCAGCGCTTCGCCGACGGCCTGTCGGCCGCCCTCGGGGATGCCCTCGCGCTGTTCGAACCGCTCCCAGGGGAAGAGACGCTTGTGGCGGACGGTGTTCTTCCTCGAGCGAACGAAGACATGTTGGCGGAGTGGCTTTCGCGGACGGGGTCGCGGCTGGAGGAGGCGGCGCTGGACTACGTCCTCGAGCGACACGCCAGCCTCGGTGAGATGGTGCCCACTGGGTCCGGCGAGATTCCGGATCAGGGGGAGGGGTTCAGATCACCCGGCGTTGTCTACCGGGACGGGAGGTGGGTCCACGAGGGGGAGTTCCAGGGGGCCGGCGGGCGGCACGGAAGGCACTCCGAGGATTTCCTGGCAGTCTGGGAAGAGATGACTGGCCTGTACCGAGCGCACCCGGGAGCGAAATGGTGACGGAGCGGCGAACCGTCCTCAGGTCGGCTCAAAATGTGTCACAAAATGTGCCGACCCGGGAGGCGGACGCTGCGTCTCACCTGGAGGACCGGATCGGCGCTGCTTTGGCGGCGGTGCACGACCCGGAAATTCCTCCCTGCTCCATCGTCGACCTGGGCATCGTCGAACGCGTCGAGATCTCCGAATCATCGATCGAGGTCGACCTCCTCCCAACGTTTGCCGGGTGCCCCGCGCTCGACGTCATCGAGGCAGATGTCAGGGAGGCGGTTCAGCCGGCCGCCGAAGGGAGGGAAGTCCGGGTTCGGTTCGTCTACGCGCCACCGTGGACCAGCGACCGGATAACCGAGCGAGGCAAGCAAGCCCTGGAGGCCTACGGGATCACGCCCCCCGGTGCGGGAAGCAAGCCTGCCAGGGGCCAGGCATTCGTGCCGCTCACGGCCTTCCAGAACCGACCTCCGGCCTTGACGTGCCCCTTCTGTGGCAGCCGGCAGACGGTTCTGGAGAGCAGCTTCGGGCCGACGCTGTGTCGCACCATCCACTTCTGCCACACCTGCCGAAACCCTTTCGAGGGCTTCAAGCCGAAAACCATCGATACATAGGTTTTGGCGCCAACGTTTGGAGGTCTCGAGCTCCTTCAGGACGAACGTTTCGTCCGATCGAACCTCTCACCCCTTCTCGCACCGCATGCCAAGAGCGCTGTATCCGACTCTCTCGTCGTCACAGTCCACCGGGCGCGTGCCGAGGGTCGCGGCGTGGCCGAATATCGGTTCGGCGGAGGGGTCCGCGTCATCGCGAAGCTCTACTCCGACGCGGCCGAGGGGTTCGCCATCAAGGCCATCCACGATGCCTTGTGGGAGAAGGGCTTTGGCGCTGGATCGCCCTACCGGGTTCCCGAGCCGATCGGTTATCTCCCCGAATACGGGATCTTGCTCATGCACGTGGCGCCCGGAGAAGCGCTCCGCGAAGTCCAGCCGCGGAGCTGGGCCGGGTTCAAGGAGGGTCTGATCGGGGCGGCTCGATGGCTCGCGGCCCTCCACTCGTGGCCGCACAGGGTCGGCCCCGCCGCCGACGCTTCAGACACCGTTTCGAGTCTGGAGCGCTTGCGCGCCGAAGCGGCCGCCTCCCGGCCCAGTGAGGCCGATTTCTTTGAGGCGGCGTCGCATGAGCTCAGGAGGCGATACGACTCGATCAGGGAGGCGAAGACTCGAGTTCAGACCCATGGGCGCTATCACATCGACCACGTGTTCCTCGCCCCGGAATGCGTCACGGTTGTGGATATGGATCGCGTGGGCGTGTCCGAGGCTGCGAGGGATATCGGCGAATTCCTTCATCGACTGCGCTGGGAGGCAGCCAGGATGCGGGTTGGGAAAACTGCGATGAATGAGGCGACTGCGGTGTTCCTTGCAGAATACGTCCGGCAGACCGATTCCGACCTGTCGAGTCTCCTCTATCACTGGTCGTACAGCATTTACTCCATGCTGCTCCGCAGCGTCTCCAAGCCCCGCCCCGCGGGGCGGAGTGGCGACAAGCGGTTGAGACATCTCAGAAGAGAATTCGATCGAGTGCCCCGTTTCCTGGCGACCTGGCGAAGACGTGACTAGTCCGTTCAGGCTACGATGGTCCGAACGTGTAACTAGTCCCCCGAGGGGGTAGCGTCACAAGAGCTTCGTTGTTGGGGCTCAACCGGGGGGCCGAAGAGTCTTTGTTTCGTCATGGCGACGGGCCCGTCAGGTGATGAAGGAGGCTCACTATTCAAATAGTCGCGGAAACGAAGGGGCAGCGCTCTAGGGGCGGCTCGCGCGTCCTCATCTACAGCCACGACACCTACGGCCTCGGCCACCTCCGGCGGTCGATCGTCGTCGCGGGTGCTCTGACCGCGCAGTCGAACGCTCCATCCGTCCTCATTGCCACGGGGTCGCCGCGAGCTCAGGCCTTCGACCTCCCCGATGGTTGCGACACCCTCAAGCTCCCCGCGGCTACGAAGACTCCGGATGGCAGCTACCGCCCGCGAAGCCTGAACCTGCCACTGGACGACCTCGTGCGGCTGCGTGCCGAGATGCTTCGCAGCGCCGCGAAGTCGTTCCGACCCGACCTCATCCTGGTGGACCACTCACCGGTGGGGATGCAAGGAGAGCTGTGGCCGCTGTTCCACGACCTCAACAAGGGACCACGGCCGGCCGTGGTGCTCGGGCTCAGAGATATCACCGACGACCCGGACGCGGTCATTCGCGAGTGGAACACCAGCGGCGCCTGGGACGCGATCGGCGGAGTCTATGACCGGGTCTTGGTGTATGGCGACGCCCGGCTCCCTACCACGGCGCAGGATTTGCGGCTTCCCGAGCGGTTCCCGGGGAAGGTCAAGCTCGTCGGGTATCTGGGTCGGACGATCCCACCGCCGGCGGAAAGCCCGAATGGCGTACCCACCGTCCTCGTCACTGCCGGGGGCGGAGGAGACGGCCACCATCTCTTGAGCGGGTACCTGTCGTTCCTGGAGGGACTTCGGGAGCGTCATCGCTTCCGGTCCGTCGTCGTGACGGGCCCATTCCTGTCGCGATCTCGTCAGCGCGAGGTCAGGGAGCGATGCCGGAGGCTCGGGTCCTCAGTCGAAATGGTGTCGTTCACGGATCGCTTCGAAGAGCTCTTGGTGTCGGCCTGTGGGGTGGTCTCCATGGCCGGCTACAACACCGTGGTCGAGATCCTCTCGGCCGGCGTACCCGCTCTCCTTGTGCCCCGGCGCACGCCGCGAATGGAGCAGTCGTTGAGGGCCGAGCGGCTCGCCGCCCTGGATGGAGACTTCGTTTCCATCGCTGACGCCCCGGATCCTGCCGCGATCGCGCGATTCGTCGAGCGAGTCACCAACGCGTCGGCATCCAAGAGTCCGCCGCCCGCCGTCCGCATGGACGGGTTGCCAGCCACTGTGGCCGAGCTTCACGGACTTCTGGCGGAGTCGCGTCGCCGCGGGGAGCGGGCCGGCGTCTCGGAAGGAGGGGAGCGTGTCGCGGCCCTCGCCTGATCGCGCACCGATGAAGGTCGGATATGTCGTCAAGAGGTACCCGCGGCTGTCCGAGACGTTCATCCTCGACGAAATCCTGGGGCTGGAAGAAGCGGGCCTTGAAGTCTCGATTTATTCGCTGCTGCTCCCGAACGATGGTCGTTTTCACGAGGACGTCGCCCGGGTGAAAGCGGTGGCGCAGTATCTCCCCACTGGCGCGGCGCAGAGCGTGTTCGGCGCATTCCGGGCGCTTCGTGATCTCGGCGTCGGGGACGACGCGCTCGACCGGGCCATCGCATTCCTGGAGCGGATTCCGTCGGAGCGGAGGGCTTCGCTCCTGATCCCGGCGATCCACCTCGCCGATGAAGCCGTCAAGAACGGCTTCCATCACATGCATGCGCACTTCATGACCAGCCCGGCGCAGACGACGTATCTCGCCCACATCTTCTGTGGGATCCCGTTCTCGGTCACCGCGCACGCCGTCGACATCTACGGGCCTGATGCCGAGCCCGGTGTGCTGAAGGAGGTCGCCGAGGCTGCGGACGCCGTGGTTACGGTGTGCGAAGCGAACCGGGACCACCTCCGCGCACTGATCGGGGAGACGAGCCGGATCGAGGTTATCTACAACGGCATATCGGTGGGCGGTGAGTATGGACAGAACGGCTGGCGTGATCCCCGGCTCGTGCTCGCGGTCGGCCGGCTCGTCGAGAAGAAGGGCTACCACGTCCTCCTCGAGGCATGCCGAATCCTCCGGGATCAGGGCGTCGACTTTCGCTGCGTGATCCTCGGAGAGGGCGTCGAGCGGGAGCGGCTTCTCGAGCAGCGAACGCTCCTCGAGTTGGACGGCGTCGTGGAGATGCCCGGGACCACCCCTCGATCGGACGTCCTCCAATGGATGAGCCGGGCTCGCGCCTTCGCCGCTCCATGCTTGACCGCGGCCGACGGTAACCAGGATGCCCTCCCCACTGTTCTTTTGGAGGCGCTGTCGGTGGGATTGCCGGCCGTCTCCACACCGGTCGCCGGCATCCCGGAGATCGTGGAGTCAGGCGTTGAAGGGCTGATCGTCCCCCAGGGCGACGCGGCCGGGTTCGCCGACGCGCTGCGACGGCTGCTCACCGACGACGCGCTGTGGTCACGGCTCGCCGCGGCAGGGCCTGCCAAGGCGCGCGCTCGATTCGACCGTACGAGGAACCTTCCCCGACTCATCGAGCTATTTCGTCAGTCGGTTCGGGGGGGCGTCCTGGAGGCGGTTCTGTGAGGATCCTCCAGGTCTCCGCCGACCGTGGAGTTCCGCTCGACGGGACGAAGGGCGCGTCCGTCCACGTCCGGTCAATGGCTCGGGCTTTCCGTCGCCAGGGCCACAACGTCCGGCTCGTCATGGCGAACCTCGGCGAAGACGAGGCGACGGTGAAGGCGCTCTCCGCTCAGGTGCTGAAGCCGGGTTCGCTCATCGACCAGGCTGCCCGCGGCGGCGTTGCCGATCTGGTGTATGAGCGCTACGCCCTCGGTCACCTCGAGGGGCTGGAGACGGCCGTCACACTCGGCGCTCCATTCGTGCTCGAAGTAAACGCGCCCCTGGTCCTGGAGGCGTCGCGCCACCGACAGGCAACGGTGAGGGACGGTGACGAAGACGTGGAGCGGCGGCTGTTTCGGTCCGCCGATCTGGTGGTCGCCGTATCGGAGCCGCTGCGGAAATACATCGCGGAGATCAGGGGAACGGACCACGGGACGGTGGTGGTCCGCAACGGGTGTGACGCGCGCGCGTTCGACTCCGCTGCACCGCTGCAGTCGGGGCCGCCGCAGCGTCTGGTCTTCCTGGGGCACCCCAAACCGTGGCACGGTGCGGAGGACCTTCCTCGCCTCGTTGCTGATCTCCGTCGTCGCGGCTGGGACGTCGACCTTCTCCTCATTGGGGCTGGCGCGGGCGCCGATGCCGTTGCGTCCCGGGCGCGTGATTTAGGGGTCGGGGACCACGTCGAGGTCACCGGAGCGCTTTCACCTGAGGCGGCCATCCGTCGTCTGCACGAGGGGACCGTCGCGGTGGCGCCGTACCCGCCCCAGGGCTTGTACTACTTCTGTCCGTTGAAGGTCATCGAATGCATGGCGGCCGGCCTTCCGGTGGTGACCACCGCACAGGGCGACCTGCCAGAGGTCGTGGGCGACGCAGGCCTGCTCGTCCCGCCGGGCGACCAGAGAGCCCTCCTTCAGGCGGTCGAGCTGCTGCTTCGAAACGAGCCGCTCCGGCGAGGGCTGGGAGCGCGGGGCCGGGAGCGGGCGTTGTCATCCTTCACGTGGGACCACGCCGCCGACCACGTGTTGCGCGCAGTGGCGGAGATCGGTGGAGTGGGTCAACGAGTGGCATGAACGGGTAAGGGGGAACCAGGATGACGAAGCGACCACGGAGCGGGACGAGAGAATGGGCGGCAGCAGCGCTGGCCGGCGCCGTCCTGCTGCTGAGCGCGGCCTTCGCCGCGACCGCCACGGGGGCCAGCGCACAACAGCTCGAGTGTCCGACTACGGGGATCCCCACCGTCGATGGAGTCTGTAAAGACGTGGCGGATGCGGTGTCGCCGTCCGACGATTCGAAGACGAAGCCCGATTCGAAGCCGAATCGCAAGAAGCGTACGGACCGTTCGGGAAGCGGTGGCGGATCGTCGTCCGGTGCGACTACCGGAACGACCACGGGCGGATCGAGTGCGACCGCACCCTCCGGGCCATCCGCACCCTCCGGGCCGCCCGTTCCCTCGAGCTCAGATCAACCCGCGACTACCGGCGATCAAGAGAACACGCCAGCGGATGATCCGCCCAAGTCGCCGTGGACCATTCGCGATCTGTTCCAGAACGAGTACACCGGACCCGTGTTCGGCATGCCGGCTCCCATCGTCGACGCTGCCATTCGGACGCCGTTCGCCTCAGCCGTCATAGGCCTGCTCCGACTTCCCGTTCTCCTGCCGACCGCGATGTTGGTGCTCGTTGCCTTTCGCTACCGCAAGGCCAGGAAGGAGCGGCCGAGGGTTCCACTCCGGAAGGTCTGGCGTCTGTTCCGACCCGCCCTGGCCGGGCAGGGATTCGCGATCGCCCGGGCCGCCGGACTGACCCTGGTCGTGGTGGGGTTGGAGCTGCTCCAACCGTGGCCTATCAAGTTCGTGGTCGACCGCGTGCTGCGGCCCGATGCGGCTTCGGGCATCGGAGGGTTCGACCTGAGCGCCTCGGTGATATTTGCCGCTGCGGCGACGCTCGTGATCTCCGTTCTGTTGGGTGTGCTCTCCGTGAGGGCCGTCGTGGCCGCTGCGCGGGTCGGGCGAAAGGTCACGGTCCGCATCCGCCGCCAAGTCTTCGAGCACCTTCACCGGCTCGCGTTGCCGTTCCACGAAAGCGCGCGCACGGGGGACCTGCTCGGGCGGCTGATGGACGACGTGAACAACTTGCGGGACGTCCTCTTCAACACGTGGATCAACCTGATCGGACGAGCGCTGCTCTTCCTGGGGACGGCGATTGCCCTCTTGGTGATCGAGCCATGGCTGGCGTTCATCGCCCTGCTCCCCCTCCCGCTCCTGGCGGTCGAGATGATGGGGCTCACCCGCACGCTGCAGCGGGTCATCGGGCACCAGTTCCGCCGCGAGGGGTCTGCCGCCTCGATTGCGGGCGAGACGCTCACCAACATCGGCGTCGTGAAGGCATTCGTGGCCGAAGACCGGTCTGCCGAGCAGTTCACGTCGGAAAGCCGGCGAGGCGAACGAGCGGGCGTCCGGGCCGCCGCGGTGTCCGCCCGAATGGATCTGGTCAGCGAAGTCCTGACCGGCGCCGGGCTGGCGGCCGTTCTCTTCTTCGGAGCCCTTCGCGTCCTGTCCGGGGATCTCTCGCCCGGCATGCTGTTCGTGCTGGTCGCGTACACCAGGTCGATGTACAAGCCCCTTCGCAAGGCGCCGAAGGAAGGGAAGCGGCTCTCCAAGGCCATGGCGTCGGCCGGACGGCTGCTCGAGGTGCTTCGGGTCCGGCCGGAGAAGTTTGGTATCGGACGCGTCGCCCCGGAGTTCTCGGGACACATCGCCCTCCGCAACGTGAGCTTCGCTTACCAGGACGGAGTGGAGGCGCTGCGGGGCGTCAGCCTGGAGATTCCGGCCGGAGCACTGGCCGTCGTCAAGGGCCCGAACGGCTCGGGCAAGTCGACGTTGCTGTCGCTCATCCTGCGGCTCTTCAAGCCGGACGAGGGCCGGGTTCTCATCGACGGTCAGCTGGTGGACTCGTTCGAGTTGGAGTCGTATCGGAGCCGGTTCGCGTACGTGCCCCAGCAGGTGCAGCTGTTCGCCGCGACCGTTCGCGACAACATTGCTTACGGCCGCCCCGATGCCTCCGATGGGGAGATCGAGGAGGCAGCTCGGATCGCGCTGCTGGACGACGTGGTTCGCCGGCTCCCCGGCGGATACGAAGCGATGCTCGGGGAGAACGGGGCGACGGTGTCCGGCGGAGAAGCGCGGCGGCTCATGCTGGCCCGGGCTGCGTTGCGTGACGCTCGGGTCATCCTCCTCGACGAGCCGCTGGCCGGCCTCGATCCCGAAGCGCGGGAAGTCGTGGCCGAAGCGATTCAGCGCCTGTCGTCCGACCGCACCGTCCTCGTGGTGAGCCACGGCCCGGCGTCCGAGCTCGACCCGGACGTCGCCGTCGACCTTCGCGACGGGGAGATCGAGCGTCTGGAGTGGGCGGACACGGCGGGGCGGAAGACCGGCCGGACGACGGACACGATCGGCGCGACCGCGTCATGAGCCAGCCGGACCCTCGCGGCCCGGATCCAGGGCTGCGGGATCTCGACTGGCTGCTGACCCCGGACCTGGCCGCATCGGCCTTCACCAAGGCCGGCGTCCGTACCGATCGGGCCGAACCGACGTACGTCCGGCTCAAGCCTGGCAGAGGCGCCATCGTTGCCTACGAGTTGCGCGGACCCGATGGCAACGGTGGACTGGTCTCAGTCGCGGCCTACGCAAGGACGTTCTCCGACGACCACGTCCGGGTCGTGGCCGGGAAATGGGGCGGATCGCGGGCGGTGCCCACGCCGCTCGGGCCTGGATTCGTCCTCCTCGAGGGCGGGCAAATCGCGCTGTTCGTCTTCCCGAACGACGCGGAATTGCGAGGAGTGCGAAAGCTGGATCGCGTCGTCTCGGAGCTCGAAGTGTTGGTGACCGAGGAGTTTCGGGTCGCCCGCGGAGCCACGACGCTGAAGCGTGTTCGGTACAAGCCGGAGCGCCGGTTCATCGCCGCGGCCAGGGTCACGACGAGGGCTGGCGATGAAGAGCGTCCGCGCGGGTTCTTCCTTCGCGTCTTCGGCGACGCCCGGGGTGAGCGGCTGGCCGGCCTCGCCGCCGCCGTTCGGAGTGAAGGTGGTTCGTCGCTGGTGCCGCGGCCGCTCGGAACGGTCCTCCGCGGGCGTGTCTTCGTCGAAGAGGAGGTGCACGGGGAGCAATACCTCTCGGCGGTTCTCGCTCGACGTGCGGATCCGAGCGCTCTCGCCGACGCCCTGCACCGCCTGCATGGCTGTTCGCCTCCCGACAGCCGTCGGCTCGCGCCTAGCTCGTTGCTCGACACGCTTTCTGGAGCGCTCGACGCGGCATCTGGTCTGGACGAGCGGGTGGCGAAATCGGCACGGGACCTCATGGAGGGACTTGCCGCCCTGCTGCCTCCGCCTCGGGAAGTGGGATTGGTTCACGGTGACATGGCGCTGCACAACGTCCTCGATGCCGTGAACGGGCCCGTCATCGTGGACCTCGAGCGATCGGCGCTTGGTGACCCCCTGCAGGACCTCGGAAAGGTCGTGGCGCACCTTCGCGAGGAAGAGCATCAACATCCCGAAGCCCGGAGCGAGCTCCGGGAGTTCGAGGAGACCCTGATCGAGGAGTACGCGCGCCGTGCCGGAAACGGCGGGCTCGAAGCGTTGCCCTTCTTCATCGCGTGCGCGCTGGCCGACCGCGCGGCCGGGTCCGTTCTTCGTCGGGCGCTCGATAACTGGTGGCCCAACCGACCCGCCGAATTGCTGGAGCTGGCGTTGGACGTGATAGCGAATGCCAGGGTCACCCGCCCCACGTTCTTTACCGGCGACAGCGCCGTGCCTCCGGGCACGCAGTGGCAGGTGTTCTACCCAAAAGACGGACGCCACTGGGCGGGGTTCCTCCAAGACCCATTCGGGAAGGTGGTTTACGGGATCTACGATTCGGCCACCGACTCATTCCAGGAGGTACGGCCGGAGGACGACGGGGAGCTCCCCGCCCTCCGTCGCTGGTGTCGACGCGGTGAGCTCCTGAACTACCGTGTCGGCCGCCGCGCGACCGTCCGGATCGAGGCACGAGACGGTCAACCGGGCGCCTACGTCAAGATTCGTCCGCCGTCCAGGGTGAAGCTCCTTCGCCGGTACCGCGACGTCCACGAACTGCTGAGCTCGACGCCGGGCGCCCCACTTGTTCCGCCGCTGATCGACTATCGGCCTGAAGAGGGCGTCCTCGTGCTCGGTGACGTCCCGGGGCGGGCGTTGCGGGAATTCGTTCTGGAGGGTGGGGCTCGAGCCGACTCCGCCATCGAGGCGGCGGCACGTGCCGTCGCCCAGGTTCATGCCATCCCGGGCTCGCGGCTGGACGCGCCGCCTCTGCGCCCTCCGATGACGCCGGCCGAGTACGCAGCCCTGGCCGGCAAGCACAATCCCGACGCGGCCGCGGCGTACCGGATGGCAGCCGAAGAGGTAAGCCGTGCAGTGCGAAATGCCAAGACGACCGCGGATCGCGTTGTTCACGGAGACCTTCATGATGGGAATGTGTTGCTCGAAGGCGATCGGCCGGCGATCCTCGACCTCGACCTGGTCCACCGTGGAGACCCCGCAGAGGACGTTGGAAACATGATGGGCCACCTCTTCCTCAGGACGCTCCAGCGGGGAGAGACCGCCCAGGAAGGCCGGCGCGCGGGCGAACTGTTTCTGGAGTCCTACCGACTAGCCGGCGGTGACGTGGATTCGAGGTCCGTCAGCGCATGGGGGGCTCTCGCGCTGTTCCGGCTCTCCTGCATCTACCTTTTCCGCCGGACCTGGAGACCGCTGACCCCCAGGCTTCTGGACGAGGCCGCGCGGTGGACTCGAGACATGCCGCGTCCGGACGACGCCGCATTTCGCGAGCGCGGCGCCAGGGGTCTGATCACCGCCGAAGTTTCGAAACCGTCGGGGCACGCGTCTTGAGACAGTCTCCGTTCAAGGACGTGTCGTTATCGACCCTTCGCGAGGCAGCAAGGGTCTTTCGTCCTGCCGTAACCCGTCAGCGTCGTCACCTGTGGGCCGCCATCACGCTGACCGTCGCGCTCGCGGTGGTCAAGGCGCTGCAGCCGTGGCCGCTCAAATTCGTCTTGGACACCGTGGTGAGGCGGGGAAGCGAAGGAGCGTTCGGCCTTTCGTCGCGAGGGACCATCGTGGCGGCCGCCCTCCTCACCATCGGCGTAGCGGCGCTCCACGGGCTCCTCAATTTGCGTCTCGCCCAGCGGGGCGCGCAGGTTGCCCGGGACCTCACCGTCGGGATCCGCCGACAGGTCTTCGAGCACCTCCACCGATTGGCCATTCCGTTCCACGGCGGGCAGAGAACCGGTGAGCTGCTGACGAGGCTCATGGGCGACGTCAACATGGTCCGAGACACCCTCTTCGCCATGTGGCTCCGCATGTTGGAGGCGGTGCTCCTCTTCATCGCGATGGCGGTGGTCATGTTCGTGCTCGACCCGGTGCTCGCGCTTGTGGCCTTGCTGCCGCTTCCCGGGATCGTCATCGCGCTTCCGAGGTCGTCCCGAAGGCTCAAGGAGGCGACCAGGAAGCAGCGCCGTAGACAAGGACAGGCCGCGGCCCGAGCCGCCGAATCGCTCCGCCAGATCCGGTTGGTGAAGGCGTATGCCGCCGAGGGCCGCGCAACCGAGAAGTTCGCCCGTGACAGCAGGGCAGGCGAGCGGGCCGGTGTCCAGGCTGCGCGAATCGCCGCGGAAATGGACCGGGTGACGAACATCCTCACCGGTCTGGGGTTGGCGGTGGTCCTGCTGGTGGGAGCGAGGCGCGCATTCGTGGGGGCCGTGACTGTGGGTGATCTGGTGGTCTTCCTGACGTACGTCCGCCGCCTGTACCAGCCACTCGCCACGGTTTCAGAGGCTGGGGTCAAGACCGGCCGAGCCACCGCCGGTGCTGAGCGGCTCCTGGAGGTGCTTCGCGAGCAACCGGAGAACAGTTCCGCTGGGCGTGCAGCTCCCGCCTTCTCCGGCGACATCGCGTTCGAGGATGTGCACTTCACCTACCCGCGAGGGGCGCAAGCGTTGAAGGGCGCGTCGTTCACGGTGCCGGCCGGCGCGGTGGCGGTGTTGACGGGGCCCAACGGCGCCGGCAAATCGACGGTCGTCTCACTCCTGTTGCGGCTGATCGACCCGACCGAGGGCCACGTTCTCATCGATGGCGAACGGGTTCAGGAATTCCAACTGACGTCGTACCGCCGCCGCTTCGCGTACGTCCCGCAGCAGGTGCAACTCTTCGGAGCGACCCTGCGGGAGAACATTCTTTACGGCCGGCCGGACGCCACGGAAGCTGAGGTGCACGAGGCCGCGAGAATCGCGTTGCTCGACGAGGTCGTTGCCCGTCTTCCCAACGGCTACAACTCGATGCTCGGAGAGGGCGGAGAGACGCTGTCCGGAGGGGAGGCCAGGCGGCTGACGATCGCCAGAGCCGCCCTTCGGGACGCTCGGGTTTTGCTTCTGGACGAGCCGCTTGCCGGACTCGACCCAGCGGCTCGAGAGCTGGTTGCCCGGGCGATCAGACAGGTCGCCGCCGGCCGGACCACGATCGTCGTGAGCCACGAGGCGGTCGAGGACTTCGACGCGGACCTGGTGTTGAGGCTCGAGGACGGGCGACTTGCGGAGCCCGTCGAGCCTCCACTGGAGGACGTGGCTTCGCAGCGGTAGGGAACTAAGGGGTTACAACCAGCCTCATGGCTCGAAATCCATACGTCTTCGTGGTGGGATGCGGGAGGTCGGGCACCACGCTCCTCCAGCGGATGTTGGATGCGCATCCATGCCTGGCGGTAACGAACGAGATGGACATAGGACTGAAGGGGTTCGGTCACAACCACATACGGCGGTGGAGGAACCAGATCGGACTTACCCACGACGGATCGGTGACCGCGACGTTCGTGGAGAGCCTTTTCGACAACTGGATGTTCACCCGACTCAGCTTCGACTCAGCAGCAGTTCGACAGATAGCGAATGCGCGCGCTCGCGTGTCGTACCGCGATTTCGTCTCGCGCCTCTTCGATCTCTACGCGGAGATGCGCGGGAAGGAGTTAGCCGGAGACAAGACGCCATGGTACGTCCGACGGATATGGGGCCTGCATCAGCTATGGCCGGACGCCCGGTTCATCCACATCATGCGGGACGGCCGAGATGTCTACCAGTCTATGAGGAGCTGGCGGCAGGCGAATGCGACGTCATCGGGTCAAGGAGGGGCTCCGGACGGTCCAGCCCGTCTCAAGGACGATCCACAGGGCGACGTTCGGTACGGCGATTACCTCATGTCTCGGTTCAAGACCTGGGAGGTGGACGCCGTTGTGACCCTTGCGCTCTGGTGGAAGTGGACCGTGCTGCTTGGGCGGCAAGATGGACGCATGCTCGGCTCCAACCGGTACCAGGAGGTCCTGTACGAGGATCTGGTTGGTGACCCCGTGAGAACAAGCAAGACCGTCTGCGCCTTCCTCGAGATCCCGTTCAGCATGGAGATGATCAAGTTCGCCAATGGGAAGACAAGGGCCGACCCCCGTCTTTCCTCGAAAGATCGTTGGCTCCCACCGACTCCGGGACTCAGGGACTGGCGTATCGAGATGAGCGAGGACGAGATGAAGCGATTCGAGGCCGTAGCCGGCGACCTGCTGAGGGAGTTGGGGTATGAACGCGGCGCAACCAAGATCCCCTCCGCCACCATTGAGATCACGGATTCCGTTGCAGAGATGTTCGTCCAGGACCTACGCGATAAGCGCGCGATCGTCCCCACGGGTCTCTACGGCGGGTAGGCCGGTCCAGCACCGATGATCTCCCTGAGGCACGTCTCCAAGCAGTTTCCTGATTCCCGCGGACCTGCCGTGGACGACCTGTCTCTGGAGATCGAAGAGGGCGAAACGGTTGTGCTGGTGGGCCCATCGGGGTGCGGGAAGACCACCACCATGAAGATGATCAACCGGCTCATCGAGCCCACGTCCGGCGAGATCTTCCTCGGCGGACGAAACATCATGGAGCAGGATCCGGTAGGGCTTCGCCGCGGGATCGGCTACGTCATTCAAAGCATCGGGCTCCTGCCCCATCGCACGGTCGAGGAGAACATCGCCACGGTGCCACGATTGGTCGGCTGGTCAGATGATCGAATCCGGAGTCGGGTTGACGAGCTCATCGACATGTTCGGGCTCGACCGTGAGCTCCTCCGAAGGTATCCAGCCGAGCTCTCCGGGGGACAGCGACAGCGAGTCGGCGTGGCGCGAGCGCTCGCCGCCGACCCCCCGGTGATGCTCATGGATGAGCCGTTCGCCGCTGTCGACCCGATCGTTCGGACCAGACTGCAGGATCAGTTCCGTCAGATCCAGGAGCAGATCAGGAAGACCATTGTCTTCGTCACGCATGACATCGACGAGGCCATCAAGATGGCCGACCGGATCGCGATCTTGAATCTCGGGGCCGTGCTCGAGCAGTTCGCACCTCCGGAGGAGATCCTCCGCGACCCGGCCAGCACCTTCGTGAAGGACTTCGTCGGCGCCGAGCGGGGACTGAAGCGCCTGGCGCTCATCAAGGTGTCGGACATCGAAGTGGAGGAGGGGCCCATGGTGGCGCCGTCCGCCACAGTCGAAGACGCGCAAAAGGCGATGGAGTCCTTCAACCTCGATTGGACCAGCGTGGTCGAAGACGGAGAACTTCTGGGATGGGTCGACGGCGCCGCGCTGGAAGGACACCAGAGCGTCGGCGAGGCCACGATTCGCCCCTTCAGCGCGTACGTCACTGCGGACAGCTCGCTTCGCCAGGCACTCGACTCCATCGTCACGTCGAAGACGAATGTGGCCGTGGTTGCCACGGAGGGCCAGCGCTACGCCGGGATCCTCACCCTTGAGCGGATCTCTCAGGAGATCATCGCGTGATTCTGCTTCAGGCTGACGAGCCGCTCGTGAGATGGGACTGGATCGCGGGTCATCTCGATGACGTCGCGACGCAGCTCGTGGAGCACCTCGAGCTGACGGGACTGGCGCTCGGGTTCGGCCTGCTGATCTCCGTGCCGCTGGCCGTCCTGGCGTACCGACGCCGCCGCTTCTATGCGCCGATCACCTTCGTCACCGGGCTGCTCTACACGATTCCCAGCTTGGCCCTGTTCGCCATCCTGGTGCCCTTCACCGGGCTGTCGACCCTCACCGCCGAGATCGGTTTGGTCGGGTACACGCTTCTGATCCTCATCCGAAACATCGTGGCCGGGCTCTCGGGGGTGCCCGCGGACACGAAGGAGGCCGCGATCGGCATGGGGTACACGCAGCGGCAGCTGCTGTGGAGGGTCGAGGTGCCGCTGGCGCTTCCGGTCATTGTCGCCGGCATCCGCCTCGCGCTGGTCACGACGATCGGTCTGGTCACCGTGACTGCTTTGATTGGGAAAGGCGGGCTCGGAGCGTTCATTCTCGACGGCGTGCGCCGCTTCTTCCCGACGGAGATCTTGCTCGGCGCGGTGCTCTCGGTCGCGCTCGCCGTGCTGGGAGACAGAGCGCTCGTTGGCGTGCAGCGGCTCCTCACGCCATGGGCGAGGACCGCAAAGGTGCGTGCGTTCGGCCAATGAATATCGTCACGGAAACAGCCCGATGGTTCGCCGACGGGTCTCACTGGTCGGGGTCCAGCGGCGTTCCGGCGCGGATCTTCGAACACGTGCAGATGTCGTTGCTGGCCGTGGCGCTTGCAGCGCTGATCGCTCTTCCGGTTGGGCTGTTCATCGGCCATACGCGCCGGGCGGAGTTCCTGGCTGTCTCGGTGGGGAACTTGGGCCGAGCGCTCCCGTCCTTCGGGATCCTCGCCCTGGTGTTCCCGCTGACCCTTCGGTATGCGCCCGGGAGCATCGGGTTCGCTCCGACACTCATTGCTCTCTTCTTGCTGGCGATCCCGCCCATCCTCACGAACACGTACGTGGGCGTGCAGAACGTCGACCCGGACGTCACGGAGACCGCACGCGGAATGGGCCTCTCCGGCTGGCAGGTGCTGTTTCAGCTCGAGGTTCCGCTGGCCGCGGGGCTGATCGTGGCAGGACTTCGGACCGCGGCGGTGCAGGTCGTCGCCACGGCGACACTAGGCGCGGTCTTCGCGTGGGGCGGGCTGGGGCGGTTCATCGTCGACGGTTTCGCCCAGGGCGACGACGGGATGATCGTGGCCGGAGCGCTCCTGGTCGCGGCGCTCGCGGTTCTGACGGAACTCGCCTTCTCGCTGTTGGAGCGAGCCGTCACGCCCCGCGTTGCGTCCGTGCGGCGCGCGGGAGCGGATGTCGACGCGAGCCTGGCTCCACGGCAGGCCGCGTAGGACTGCGCCGGCCGGGGGACTGGTGCTACTCTCCGGTCTGGCTCCGGGCGCGGCGGATCTCGGGGAGCAGCTAATTGTCGTCACAAGGGCAGCGAAGGAGGGAGCGGTGTCGGCGGTTATACAGAACCCAGAAGTCGTCGTAACCGAACTCGAGGACGGCGCCGTCCTGCTCAATATGGAGTCGCGCCTCTACTACAGCTTGAACAACAGCGGCCTCGACATATGGCACCTCCTCGAGTCGCCTGCCGAACCAGCGGACGTGGCCCGGCGACTGGTGGCGCAAGTCGAGATGGATGAGGGCCAGGCAACGGAGGCGGTCTCGGCCTTTCTCGAAGATCTCCAGAACGAACGACTCGTCGTTCGCGCAGACGGCAGCCAGTCAGGTCGAACGACCGAGGCGAGCCCAATGGCAAGCGGCGAACGGAGGCCTTTTACCATGCCGGAGCTGATTCGCCACGACGAGCCGCTCCACGAGGTCCAGACCTCTCCGTTCGATCCCCAGCTCCCGCTGGCCGAGTAGCGACAGGAGTTCGGCGGGCCCTCAGCCGGCGAGCCGATGTCGAATGACGGGTTGCCTTTCGTATCGGTCGTCATCCCGGTCCTGAACGGCGAGGCGACCATCGGGGCGTGCCTTTCCGCCTTGGTGAAGTCGGACTATCCGAAGGAGTGCTTCGAAATCCTCATCGTCGACAACGGGTCAACGGATCGAACCACCGAGATCGCAAAGCGGTACCCCGTCACGCTGTTGTCCGAGCCTCGGCGTGGGCCTGCTCGTGCCAGAAATCGAGGAATCGAGGCCAGTCGCGGAGGCGTTCTTGCCTTCACCGACGCCGATTGTCTCGTCACCACCGGCTGGATCCGGAACCTTGTGGCAGCTTTCTCGAACGCGGAGGTGGGTGCCGTTGCCGGCGAGATCCTACCGTTCCCTCCCCGTACGCCGGCAGAGCGGTACGCGGCACGGATACGGCATCTCTCTCCACAGAGGTACCTGCGCCGTCCCCTCTTCCCCTTCGCCGTGACGGCGAACCTCGCGTTTCGACGCTCGGTGTTCGCGCAGGTTGGACTGTTCGACCCGACGTGCCCCCGAGGTGGCGAATCGACGGACTTCTGCACTCGATTCTTCCGGCAAACACGACTTCGGTTGGAGCTCGCCTCACGAGCCGTCGTGTTCCACCGGCATAGGCAGAGGGCACGGGACCTCTTCTCTCAGCACATCGGCTATGGCCGCGGTCACGCCTTCCTGTACTGGAAGTACCGGGACGAACTGCCCTGGGGATGGGAGCAGACACGCCAGGTCTACGCGGATCTCCTTAGGACGGCGCGTGGCCTCGCCCGCTCAAGCGTCCGGTTCGTCATCGACACCGACGGCCGCGAGGATCTCGAATTCTCGTATTTCGAGTTCCTGCGCAAGCTCGCCCTGCGACTGGGTTTCGCTCAGGAGTCGCTGGCGCGCGGACGCGTGGCACTGTGATGAAGCGGGCCGACGATGAGCTGCCGTTCGTTTCAATCGTCATTCCGGCCAAACACGACGAAGGTCACCTGGCTCCGTGCCTGTCTTCCATGCTTCAACTGGACTACCCGTCGGATCGATATGAGGTTGTTGTCGTCGCGCCTAGCAACGCGGACATGCGGGCTCTGCCTCCGTCGAACGGTCAAGTTCGCGTTGTTGTAGACGGGGGCCGGAGCGTCAGTGGCGGACGGAACATCGGCGCCAAAGGAGCGAGGGGCGACATCGTCGCCTTCACCGATACCGATTGCACGGTTTCAACGATGTGGCTTCGAGAGCTGGTTCGCGCATTCGCGGACGAGAATGTCGGGGCCGTGGCAGGCGCCATCGTGCCCTTCCCACCCGAGACTGAGGCGCAGCGATACGCAGCACGCCGCGCTTCCCACAGCCAACTCCGTCCGATGAGCGATCCGGACCACCCATTCGGCCTGGTGGCGAATCTGGCGTTTCGGCGAAAGCCTCTCCTGGAAGTGGGCGGGTTCGATCCGAACTTTCCCTGTGGAGGCTGGGAAGACGCGGATCTCTGCTGGCGCCTCACTCGCCAAACCGGCATGGCGCTGCGGTACGCGGGGGAGGCGGTGGTTTTTCACCGGTACCGCTCGACCCCGACGGCATTCCTGCTCCAGCACTATCGGTATGGGTACGGGCTCGGCCTCATCTACCGGAAACACCGCCAGACCATCACGTGGCGGTGGCCGACCAACCTCCAGGCGTTTCTTGACGTTGGCCGAGCCGCGGGGCGGTGGGCGACGCGCCGCGGGGTGCAGATCATGGCGCCTCACCGTCGTTCCGAGGAGACGACACAAGCGAAGTTCGACTGCCTCCGTTTGCTCGGACAGCGGGCGGGCTTCGTCCATGCCGTGGTCAAGACTTCGGTTCACGGGCGTGCTTCTGCGGCGATGAAATCGAACGCACCATGACTGGTCGCGACCGACCATTCGTATCGGTCGTCGTGCCGGTTCGAAATGGTGCCGAAACGCTGGGGGATTGCCTGGCCTCGATCCTTGCGACTGACTTTCCGGAGGACCGCCGTGAAGTGCTCGTCGTCGACAACGGTTCGAGCGACGGGACCGCGGAGGTCATCCGGAAGTTTGCGGTCCGCTGTGTCATCGAGCCGCGGCGAGGACTCAGCAACGCCCGAAACCGTGGCATCGCGGCGGCTCGAGGGGAGATTCTCGCGTTCACCGATGCCGACTGCGTGGTTGCGAAGAGCTGGCTCCGTGAACTCACCACCGGGTTCGATGATCCGGAGGTCTTCGCGGTCGCCGGCGAAATGATTGCCTTTCCACCGACGACGCCGGCTGAACGTTACTTTGCGATGCGAAAGCCGAGCCACACCCAGTGGGCACTTGCCGCCCGTCGGCCATGGTTCATGTTCGCCAGCGCGGCGGTCCGTAGCGAAGCCTTCGAGCGCGTCGGACTGTTCGATCCCTGGTTCAAGGGCGGCTCTGAGGACATCGACATTGCCTGGCGTTTCTACGCCGCTGGCCTCGAGGTGCGGTCCTGTCCCCAGGCCGTCGTTTTCCATCGGAACCGTACGAAGCTAAGGCAGCTCTTCAGGCAGCAGCTCGGGTCCGGCGGTGGTCAGGCCCTGCTACTCCGCAAGTACCGTCCGGAACTGCGCTGGACGTTGGGCAACGAGCTCAGCGCGTGGCGCGATATTTTGACCACAGGGTGGGTGGCCACGAGGACCTACGCCGGCGGCGGAGCGGCGCGCCACTCGATGCACTTCTACTTTCCCTTCTACGACTTCATCCGGAAACTCGGTCAACGACTCGGATTTCTGTACGGGCTTGTCGGAGGGCAGGGATCGTGGCGGAGCTCGTGACCGTCGACGGGCCCTTCGTCTCTGTCGTCGTCCCGGTGTGGAACGGGGAGCGCACCATCGGCGACTGCCTCGCCTCGGTCCTTCGAGCGGAATATCCCGCAGAGAGGCGAGAAGTGATCGTCGTGGACAACGCGTCCAGGGATCGGACCGCCGAGATCGTGGCGCGGTATCCCGTCCGTTGCGTGGACGAGCCAGAGCGAGGTCCCTCGGCCGCCCGCAACAGGGGCATCGCGGTCAGCCGTGGGAAGGTCGTCGCGTTCATCGACGCCGACTGCATCGTCACGAAACGTTGGCTTGCGGAGCTGGTCGCGGGGTTTGCCGACGAGGAAACGTTCGCCGTTGCCGGCGAGATCGTCGCTTACCCGCCGGTGACGCCCGCAGAGCGTTACCACGCCATGCGAAAGTCGCGGTGGCAGGCGTCTGCCCTCAGTTCTACTCGGCCATTCGCCATCACGGCGAATGTCGCCTTTCGGAGGGAGACCTTCGACCGGATCGGGCTGTTCGACCCCCGGCTCCGTACCGCGCAGGACAAGGATTTCGGCTGGCGTTTCTTCGAGGCCGGGCTGAAGCTCCTCTACAACGAGCGGGCCGTGGTCTTTCATCGTCATCGTCCAACCGGATGGGGTCTCTTCAAACAGCATGTCCTTTGGGGATACGGGGCGGCCCTCTTACACCAGAAGCACTCGCTGCCGTGGAGCCTCGGGAAGGAACTGCGGAAGTACGGCGAGCTCGTTGTCGCTCTGGGGACCGGAGGCCGCGCGGCAATCCGGTATGCCCGATATGGAGGGGACCAAATGAAGCTCTACTACCCGTTGTATGAGCTCGTCCGCAGAGCCGGTCTGCGGGTCGGCGCCTTGTATGGGATGGTTCACCGGCTTCCACGCGCCACGGAGAGTCGTTCCGTGATCCGAACGGGTCCGCCATGAGCGTCGCCGACCCTCCCCTTGTCTCTGTGGTCCTGCCCGTCCGGAATGGCGAAAGGACGATCGGCGACTGCCTCACCTCAATCCTTCGGGCGGACTATCCGGCTGACCGGCGCGAAATCGTGGTTGTGGATAACGCATCAACGGACCGGACCGCGGAGATCATCAGGCGGTACCCGGTTCGGTATGTCAACGAAGCGCGGGTGGGCCGATCTGCCGCCCGCAACCGCGGCATTCAGGAGAGCCGAGGAGAGATCATCGCGTTCATCGACGCCGACTGCGTTGCCAGTACCAGGTGGTTGCGTGAACTTACAGCCGGCTTCAAGGAGAACGGTGTACTCGGTGTGGCGGGCGAAATCCTCGCGTTCCCACCGACCACGCTGGCCGAGCGGTATTACGCGATCCAACGGGCGCGTCCACAGGCCTCCTCGGTGGGGAAGAGCCGGCCGTATGCGGTAACCGCGAACGTTGCCTTCCGCAAGGAAACCTTCGAACGGATCGGCGTGTTCGACCATCGCTTCCGAAGCGGACAGGATGTCGACTTCGGTTGGCGATTCTTCGACGCGGGATTGAAGCTCGCCTATAGAGACCGCGCCGTGGTGTTTCATCGACACCGCCCGAGCGGCTGGAGTCTCTTCAAGCAGTACTTCTATCGGGCGCAGGGGTGGGCCCTGTTGGCTCAGAAGCACGGCTCTGCCTGGAGCGTTCGGCAGGAGTTGGCCCAATACCGGAAGCTGGTTGCCGCCGTTCGCAAGCTCGGTCGCGCGGTGCTTCGCTACCACCGATACGGGAAAGATCGGATGGAGCTGTATTACCCGTATTTCGAGGTCATCAGGAGACTGGCGATCCGGCTGGGCGCGCTGTACGGCCTCGTCCGCCCGCTCCCGGGGCCATCGGCCCTTCCGGCTCCGTCCGCCGTACAGTCTCGTCCGGCGAACCGCAGGCGACCGCGCAAGCGATGACTACACCCGCCCCGCGACTCGGTCCGGACGAACGTCGCTTGCTCCTGGCGTGCGCGCGTATCGCCCTCACCGAGGAGGAGGCCTTCGACGTTGCTGCCCTTCTCCGCCGATCGCTCGATTGGGGCGCCGTGCTGTTCTTCGCGAGGCTGCACAGCGTGGCGTCCCTTGTGCATCGGCATCTCCGCGATCGCGACGACGTTCCAAGAGAGGTGAGGAGAGAGCTTCTCAAGCACTATCAGCGGGCGGGATACCAGAACCGGCTCTTCGCTCGAGAGCACGCGCGGCTGGTTGATCGGTTCGATGCCGCGGGCATCCGGATCCTGGTTCCGAAGGGGCTCTCCGTGACAGAGCTTGCCTACGGCGGCCTCGCGAACCGCCCGCTCATTGACCTCATCTACCTCGTGCCCGCTTCGGACATGTCACGGGCGGCCGACCTCCTCTGCGACGACGGCTACAGGGCGGGGCGGATTGGCCCCGGAAAAGCCGTGTACCAGTGGTCCTGTCCGCAGCTCATGTTCAGGAAGAGAGCCGAGAATCTGATCACCCGCGTGCTCCTCCAGTCGACACTCGTGACGTGGCCGCGGCTGCATCGCTTCGACTCCGATCGGATCTGGACTGACGCTCGCCATGCGACTGTTGGGCAGCGGGACGTGCTCATCCTCTCTCCAGTCGATCAGCTTATTTATCTGTGTCTCCAGGCCGATAACCACGGCTTCCTCAACCGCGCCGCGATCGGGGCGGTCGACCCGTTGGACCTGTTCTTCGCTGTCTGGAGCAATAACCGATTGGTTCGGTTCGTCGATATTCACGAGAGCATCCGGTTCGACGGCGCGGCGATCGACTGGAGAGCGGTCGTCGATCGAGCCCGTGAGGTCATGGTTGCCGACGCGGTTCACGCAAGCCTCCTGCTGACCACGCAGATTGCCGGGCGGACCGTGCCACCTGAAGTGATCGAATCGCTTCGACCGGGCGGTCGGCCGCGGGTGCGGTCCTGGCTCCTGGACGGTCTCTCCTCGGATCGCTTCCCGGGCGCCGTCCAAAGAGTGGTCCGCTCGCGTTGGGAGGCCGTCGGGCCGAAGGGTCAGCTGCATCTGGCTCGACTGATCGGGCTGGCCGAGCTCGCATGGCCCAACCCCAGGACACTCGCCACCGCCCGCAACTCGCAGGCGAACGGCAGTCTAATCCTGCACTACGCCCAACACACGGGAGGAGTGATATTTCGTTCGGCGTCAGAGCTCCTTCGGGCGTCAATGGAGCGAGCTCGAAGCCGTCTCGCGGCCACCGCCAAACAATGAAGGTCGTCTACCTTCTCCAAAACCCCGGCATCAGGAGCATGACCCCTGCCGGTTGGCGCTCGGCCGTCGTTGCGTCGTCGGGCGGCACCTATCGGAGCGAGGACCTCGTTGAGGTCGAGGACGCCGACGCGTTCGTGGTGGGCCTGGAGCCGGTCGATGAAAAGCTCCTCGCCCGCTCTGGACGGTTGCGGCTGATCCAGCGACTTGGTCGCGGCCACGACAACATCGACGTGGATGCGGCTTCCCGAAGGAGCATCGCGGTGTGCGGGATGCCGGATTTCAATGCGGAGTCCGTCGCAGAGCACACGGTGATGCTGACGCTCGCGTTGCTGCGCCGAGTGTTCGAATCAACGCTTCTGATGAAGGCCGGCCGCTGGCCCGTCACCGAGGTGGTGGGCCAGGGAATCTTCGACCTGGCCGGCAAGACTGTCGGCATCGTGGGGTACGGCGCGATCGGCCGGGCGGTCGCTGACCGCATGCGAGCGTTCAACACGGTCCCTTATGTCCACGACTCGGATCCGAGACGGACGAGAGAAGAGGCGGAGCTCCTACCCCTTGATGAGCTCCTGGAGCGGGCCGACGTCGTGACGCTTCACGTGCCGCTGACTCCGGAGACGAAAGGCTTCATCGGGAAGCGGGAACTCGCGCTGATGAAGCGAACGGCCATCCTGGTCAACACGGCGCGCGGTGCCCTGGTGGACGAGCTCGCGCTGGCGAACGCCCTGACCGCAGGCGCACTCGCCGGTGCGGGGATCGACGTCTACTCCGATGAGCCGCTCGACCCGAAGCATCCGCTTCGCCGCTGCCCGAATATCCTGCTGACTCCGCACACCGCGGGCCAGACACGCGAGGCGATGGAGCGCATGGTCACATTCATGCTCGACAATCTGCGTCGCCTCGAGCGGGGGGAACCGTTTCAACACGTGATCAACGACGTACGCCCGAAATGAAGATCAGCGAGATCCGGTCCCATTCAACCTGGGCTGGACGTAGGAATTGGGTCTTCGTGAAGGTCGTCACGGATGGCGGCGTCCACGGATGGGGCGAGGCAACCATCGAAGGGCGGGAGAGTACCGTTCAGGCCGCCATTGCGGAGCTGGGACAGCTGGTGGTCGGGGAAGATCCCCTGGCCGTCGAGCACGACTGGCAGATTCTCCACCGTCGCTTCTGGCGCGGTGGAGTGGTCCTGCAGACGGCCATCGGGGCGTTGGACCAGGCGCTCTGGGACATTCGAGGGAAGGCGTGGGGTGTTCCGGTGTACCGGCTCCTCGGCGGTCCGACCCGGCACCGGCTCCGCCTGTACACCCACGCGGGAATCTACGATCCGACAGCGGCGGAACCGGAGGCCGACCAAGCCCGACGCAGCGGGTTCACCGCGATCAAGACAGGCGCGTGGGTCGGTGACTCGGTGCTTCCCGAACGCGAGGGAGTGAGCGTCGCCGTCGATCGCTATGAACGCCTTCGAGTGCAGCTGGGATCGGGAATCGACCTCCTGGTGGACAACCACGGTCGAAGCCGATCGTCCCAGGCATCACTGCTCGGCAAGGAGCTCGCTGAGCGCGGAGCGTTCTGGCTGGAGGAACCGACCGCTCCCGAGGATCTGGACGGCCTGGCCCGTGTTCGTGCGGCGTGCCCGACCCTCGTCCTTGCCGCCGGCGAACGGTGCTATTCGAAGAAGGATGTTCTGCCGCTGCTCGAGCGCCGCCTGGTCGATGTCGTTCAACCGGACCTCTGCCATGCCGGCGGGATCACGGAGTGCAAGAAGATCGCGGCGCTCGCCGAGACGTACGGCGTCGACGTAGCTCCCCACAACCCACGAGGGCCGGTCGCGACGGCGGCCGCGGCTCATCTGGCTCTTGCCATTCCGAATTTTCTGATCCTGGAATTCGTCCTGGGACTCGGGGAGCGTTCCTTGGCAGCATCCGGCTGGGTTCTCCGCGACGGACACCTGGAGGTTCCAGAGCTGCCGGGGTTGGGGGTCGAGCTTGACGAGGAAGAGCTGGCGGCGAACCCGGCGCGCCACGGCGCCCCCGTGCGCGCGTACGCATCCGACGGGAGCGTCGCGGATATCTGAAGACCGTTACCGCGCCTGCTTTTGGGCGAAACCCCATTCGCCCTCCTCGCGGAAGTCTGTAAAGGCGGGATGCCGCTTCACCAGGAGCTCCCAGACTTTGCGAACCTGAGGCGTGACGACCTCCTCCGGAGTGTTTCTTCGCCGGCTCGTGCCGCTGCGGAGCGCTGAACTCTTGCCAATCGTCCAGTTCAGATCGTCCAACAGAATCCACCCCTTCGGCCGCAAGAGCTTTTCGACCAGGAAGAATCCAAATCCCGTGGCGTCCCATGTATGGCCGCCGTCGATGTAGCAGAAATCGAAGATCGGCTCCGGATGTGCCTCAATGAGCTTCATCAGCCGCCAGGTATAAGACTGCGGCTCGTAATGGATCGTCACCAGACCGCGCAACCCGAGGGAGTCCAGAATCTGCTCGATATTCGGCTTTCGCTCTCGAGCAGACTCAAGATCGATCGTAACCAGATGACCGCTCCCCTGTTCGTTCAAGATTTCAGCGATGTAGGCGCTGCTGACACCATGAAAGAAGCCGAGCTCCAGACAGTCGCGAAGCCGGTTTTCCAGCAAGAAGCCACGAAGCCGTTCGGCCTGCGCGAATGTCATATAGGGGAGCGTGCCGACGTGATCACGTACGCGTTCGAGCAAGAGCACGTCCCTCCATCAGGCCGTCAGTTGACGGTAGATCCTTAGCGCTTCCACAACATCTGAAGCCGCCGTCATCTGAAGGTCCTCGGCACCGAATCAGAGTTCTCGTCGCTTGCGGCCAGCTCTTCATAGCACTGCGCCAGCGCTTCGGCGGCAACGTCCCACGTCGGGAGGGTCCTCGCGAACTCACCGGCGGCGTTCTCCAGTCTTCGTCGTTCCGTTTCGTCTGCTAGAAGCGTCGTCACGGCGCGAGCGAAGGAACCGGGGTCTTCCCTGACGGCGACGGCAGCGAGGCCCCCAGCGCCCAAACCCTGGGGCGCGGGCTCCGCGCGGGACGACGGAAGTGAACCGGGCACCAGCAAACGCGCTCCTTGGATCGTCGGGCTGCTGATAGCGTAGGCGCGTCCTATGTATTCGGGGGTACAGAACCCCCCCAACGGCAGAGGAGGGGAGACCCATGCGGAACACCCGCAGGTTCGTCCTTGGGGCGTTTCCGCTCGCGCTGGCTATGCTGCTCGGCGCGTGCGGAACGGGTGGGGACGAACAGCCAGCTGGGCAAGCGCAGCAGAAGGGCACGCTTACGGTGGGCGTGTCCGCCGCGTTTGCCGAGAACCAGATCGTGGCGGAAATGTACGCCCAGGTTCTCGAGAACGCGGGCTACACGGTCAATCGGCAGCTGGACATTCAATCGCGCGAAGTTTCGCAACCGGCGCTGGAAAGTGGAAAGATCGACCTCAAGCCGGAGTACCTGGGGACGCTATTGCTCTTCCTCGACCCAGATGCCCAGGCCTCCGGCGATCCGGCCGAGGAAGCAGAGCAGCTCGATCCGTTGCTCGAGCGAAAGGGAATCACGCTCCTGGAATTCTCTCGGGCCAACGATACGAACGCCTTCGTCGTGACGAGGCAAACCGCGAATAGGTTCGGGCTGAAGAGCATGAGCGACCTCGAGGGTGTGGCCGATCGGCTGACGCTCGGTGGCCCTCCGGAATGTCCCGAGCGCCCATTCTGCATCCCCGGTGTGAAGAGGGTGTACGGCGTCGAGTTCGGGAAGTTCGAGCCCATTGGGGCGTGCGATTCGGCCACGGCAGAAGCTCTCGATGCGGGCCGCGTCGACGTGGCGCTTCTGTGTTCGACTCAATCGATCATCGTCGACAAAGGATGGGTGGTCCTGGAGGACGACAAGGATCTCCAGCAGGCCGACAACATCGCCCCTGTCGTTCGGACCGCGGTTTTGAACGAGGAGATCACGGACCTCCTGAACGAGGTGAGCGCCAGGCTGACGACGCAGAACATCATCCAGCTCAACAAGCGGGTCGAGATCGACAAGGAGGACCCCTCCGACGTGGCCCGGGACTTTCTCGAGCAGAACGGATTGCTCTAGGCGTCAAGCAACGACACTGCTGAAGGGGCTCTCCGTTGCGGGGAGCCCCTTCCCTTATCCGGAGACCTTCGCGTCGTACCGCTC
>JALYGK010000035.1 GCA_030777105.1 Actinomycetota bacterium
GCGCAACCTCGCAGGTGATGGTGGCCACGTCGCCGTCCATCCTTCGGTCGAGCTCGAGGGCGGTGTAGATCTCGGTAATCGCCTAATCCTTAAAATCAACGTCGACCACGGGGCCGATGACCCGGACGACCCTTCCGGTCGCGCTGCCGTTTCCGTTCTTGTCTGCCATTCCTTCGATCCTTCCTTCCTGACTCAACCGACCGGCGTGGCCGGCTCCGTTTCGGCCTGCCGGGCCGCGCTCGGCGTACCCGCCGGACCCGCCGCTTGCTTTCGAAGCGCCTCCGCCCCTCCCACGATCTCCATGATCTCGGTGGTGATCTCGGACTGTCGGGCCTGGTTCGCCTCCCGAGTCAGAACCTTGATCAGGTCGTCCGCGTTTTCCGTGGCCGCCGCCATCGCGCGGCGCCGCGCGGCGTGTTCGGACGCCGCAGCCTCCAAGAGCGCGTTGAACACCCGCGTCCGGACGTAGCGAGGGAGCAGCGCCTCCAGCAGCGCCCCGGGCTCGGGCTCGAAGATGTACTGGTTCTGCGGGCCCTCCTCCTCGATGGGGCGCTCGACCTCTTCGAAGACCATGGGGACGAACCGCACCGCCGCCGGCCGCTGGCGCATCGGCGATTCGAAGTCCGTGTAGACGCCGTGGATCTCGTCGACTTCTCCATTGACGAACTTCTCGATGAGCGTGTCGGCGATCTCGGCCGCGTGCTCGTACCGGGGCGTCTCCGAGAACCCGGTCCACGATTCCTCGATGCGCCGCCCGCGGAACCGGTAATACGAAATGCCCTTCCGGCCCGTGACGAACAGCCTCGGCTCCTTCCCCTCGGAACGAACCCTCGCGAAAAGCTCCTCGGCGACTCGCAAGATGTTCGCGTTGTACCCTCCGGCCAGACCGCGGTCCGAAGTGACCACGAACACGGCTGAGGCCTTCGGTTCCGGCCGTTCTTCCAACAGCTCGATACCGGGAACCACACTCACCGAAGCTACGTCGGTGATGGCCGCAGTCAGCCGGTTGGCGTACGGCCTGGACTGCTCCACCCGTTCCTGCGCCTTCATGATCCGGGACGTAGCGATGAGCTCCATGGCGCGGGTGATCTTCATGGTCGACTGCACCGAACGAATCCGGCGCCTGACCTCTCGAAGCTTCGCCCCCATGGATACCTCCCCGCGCCCGGCAGGCTCCCCTAGCCCGCCTTCCGCTCTTCCGGCGGCTTTCTCACGTACCGCTTCAGCTTCTCCTGCTCCTGCTCCTCGTCGGGCAGCGGCTCGGCCTCCGCTTCCTTCAGCGTCTTGCCCTCGGAGGTCTGGAACGTCGACCGGAAGTCCTCGATGGCGCCGCTCAGCGCCTTTCCCGTGTCGTCCGGAAGGTCACCCGACTCGACGATGGTCTTCGGGATGTCGGGGTGCCGCGACTCCAGGTACGGCAGAAGCTCTTCCTGAAACCGCTTGGCGTCCTGAACGGGCACGTCATCCAGGTAGCCATTGGTGACGGCGAAGATCAGCATCACCTGCTTCTCCACCGGCATCGGGGCGTACTGTGGCTGCTTGAGGACCTCGACCACCCGCGCTCCTCGTTCGAGTTGCGCCTGAGATGCCTTGTCGAGCTCGGACCCGAACGTGGCGAAGGACTCGAGCTCCCGGTACTGCGCCAGGTCGATACGAAGACGGCCCGCGACCTTCTTCATGGCCTTGATCTGCGCCGAACCCCCCACCCTGGACACCGAGATGCCGACGTTGATCGCCGGGCGGACACCCGCGTTGAACAGGTCCTTCTCCAGGTAGATCTGCCCGTCCGTGATCGAGATGACGTTGGTCGGAATGTACGCGGAGACGTCGCCACCCTTGGTTTCCACCAGCGGAAGGCCGGTCAGCGATCCACCGCCCAGGTCGTCGGAGAGCTTCGCGCACCGCTCGAGCAGCCGGGAGTGCAGGTAGAAGACGTCGCCCGGATACGCCTCGCGGCCCGCCGGCCGGCGGAGCAGGAGCGATAGCTCGCGGTACGCCTCCGCCTGCTTCGACAGGTCGTCGAACACGACCAGAGCGTGCTGCCCCTGGTACATCCAGTGCTGTCCGATCGCCGAACCGACGTACGGAGCGATGTACTTGAACGACGCGGGGAACGCGGCGGAAGCATCGATGATCACCGTGTACTCCAGGGCTCCGTGATCCTCCAGGGCCTGGACCACCTCTCGGACCGTCGATTCCTTCTGGCCGACCGCCACATAGATGCACTTGACCTGTTTCTGCGGGTCGCCGGTCTTCCAGTTATCGCGCTGGTTGATGATCGTGTCGATAACGATGGCGGTCTTCCCGGTCTGGCGGTCACCAATGATCAGTTCGCGCTGCCCGCGCCCGATCGGCGTCATGGCGTCGATGGCCACGATCCCGGTCTGAAGCGGCTCCTTGACCGGTTGGCGCTGGATGACCGACGGTGCCTGGAGCTCGAGAGCCCGCGTCTCGTCGGTCTGGATGGCGCCCTTCCCGTCGAGCGGGCGGCCCACCGGGTCGATCACCCGTCCCAGAAGAGCGTCGCCGACGGCGACGGAGAGAATCCGGCCCGTCTGCTTGACGGGGTCTCCCTCCTCGATGTCCTCGGCATTCCCGAAAACAATGCAGCCGATGGAGTCCTCGTCGAGGTTGAACGCCAGGCCGAGGACACCATTGGTGAACTCGAGGAGCTCGTTAGCCATCGCCCGCGGCAGCCCTTCGACGATGGCCACGCCGTCTCCGGTCGAGGTGACGTGGCCGACTTCCTCGCGCTCCATGGAAGGCTCGAAGGTCTCCACGTACTTCCGGAGCGCGTCCGCGATCTCATTCGGTGAAATGGTCAGTTCTTTTGCCAACTCGTGCTCCTCCCTCAGACGCCGGTCAGCGCGTCCGCGCCAACTGTTCGCGGGCCATCTCGAGCTTTCGCCGAATCGACCCGTCGTAGACGTGCGCTCCGACCCTGGTCACGACCCCACCGATCACGGATGGGTCCACCACGGTCTTCACCTCGACCTCCCGCCCTGTGGCCTTGGAGAGCGCTTCGACCAGCCGCCCGCGCCGCTCGTCATCCAGCGGAACCGCCGTACGAACCTCGGCGACGGCCCTGTGCCGACGCCGAGCGGCAATCTCGGCCAAGGCCTCGGTGATCTTGGCGATGTCCTTGCCGCGGCCCTGGTCGATGACGAACCCGACCAGCGAGACGGTCTGGGAACTCGCCCTGTTGCCCAGGAGCTCCCCGACCACGGCTTTCTTTCGATCCGCCGGTAGGCTCGGGTCGGTCAGGGACTCCCTCAAGTCGGGCTGCGACTCGACTATCTTGCCGAAGCGAAAGAGTTCGTCCTCGACGTCTTCAAGGTTCCCCTCCGCCTCGGCCACGGCGAACAGGGCCTGCGCGTAGCCCTGGATCAGCCGGTCGCGTTCAGCCACGCTGGCCGTCCTCCGACGGTGCGACGGCGCTGAGCTCCTCGATGTACTGATCCACCAGGCGAAGTTGGCGGTCCTCGTCCAGGGACTCCCCCACCATGCGGCCGGCCAGCTGGAGCGAGAGCTCGCCGACCTGTGACCGCAGCTCCTGGAACACCCGGTCGCGCTGCGCTCGAATTTCGTCCTGCGCTCGGTCGAGGATCGCCTGATACTCCTGCTCGGCCTTGGCGGTCAGGTCCTTTCGCATCGCCTCGGCGGTGTTCCGGGCCTCCTCGATGATCCGGTTGGCTTCTTCGCGAGCGCCGGAGAGCTTCTCCCGGTATTCGTTCAGCAGCTTGTCGGCCTCGGCGCGGTCCTGCTCCGCCTTTTCCAGGTCGCCCTGGATCTTCTGACGGCGCTGCTCGAGCGCCTTGTTCACCTGAGGGACGACCCACTTCGCCATGAACACGAAGAGGACAGCGAATGCGATCGCGCCGATGATGAGCTCTTCGAGGTGCGGATAGAGGTCCTGCGGCTCACTGACCTCCTCCTCTGCCTGAAGGAGCAGTGAGGCGATGACGGCGCGCATTGATTCCCTCCTTTAGATGATGAACGACAGCACGAACCCGAACAGGGCCAGCGCCTCGATCAGACCGATCCCGATGAACATCGTGCCGCGCACCATTCCCGCGGCTTCGGGCTGGCGGGCCATGGCTTCCACGGACTTGCCCATGAGGACGCCGATCCCGATCCCGGGCCCGATGGCCGCCAGGCCGTACACGAGACCCCGTCCGATGGTGTCCAGGCTTCCGGTGGTCCCGCCCTCGGCGGCCTGCGCGAGAAACGTGGCGATCATGGCCAGTAGATGCATCAGCTCCTCCTCTTCCTCAGTGTTCCTCGGCCAACGCGCCGCCGATGTACGACGCGGTCAGCACGGCGAAGATGAACGCTTGCAACGCGGACACGAATATCTCGAATCCCACCAGGACGATGGCCATGCCGAACGACAACAGGCCAAGGACGTACGGGAAGGTGGTGATCAACGCCAGCGATCCTAAGAAGAAGACGGTCAGCAGGAAGTGTCCGGCCACCATGTTGGCGAAGAGTCGGACCGACAGCGTGATCGGCCGGATGATGATCGTCGTGAAGAACTCGATCGGGACCAGCAGCGGGTAGAGCCACCACGGCGCCCCCGGCGGGAACATCACCAGCTTGGCGTAGCCGATGAACCCGTGCTTTCGGATTCCCACGTAGTTGTAGACCACCCACGCCACCAGAGCCATGACGATGGGAAAGGCGATCCGCGAGTTCAGCGGGAATTGGACTCCCGGAGTGACCTCGAGGATGTTGCCGAAGAAGATGAAGAAGAACAGCGTGAGAAGGAACGGGAGGAACCGCGCGCCCTCCGGTCCGATCATCTGCATCATGATCTGGTTCCGGACGAACTCGACGCCCGTCTCGACCGCGGCCTGAAACTTCCCCGGAACGAGCCTTGGCCGTCGAAGCCCGACGTAGAAGAACAGGATCGTCGCGGCGAACGCCAGCGTGAGCAGGAAAAAGATGAAGTTGTAGCAGAACGAGAGACCGCCCACGTGGAGCTCCGGACCCCAGCACGGCCACACGAAGTCCTTCGTGGTTGGAGGGTGGAACTTGACGGCGATGATCGCCCCGAGCGTACCGAGGTTATTCACGAGGTCATCGCCTCCTCTTGCTGTGGGAGACGGAGCTCGGCGCCCAGCCCGCCGGCCAGGAGCTTCATCTCGAACGCAAGCAACAGCAGCGTTGCGGGAACCACCGCCAGGCCGAACGCCAGCGGCGAGAAGAACGAAAGCCGGTTCAGAGCGAACATGAGCGCCACGATGGCCGCCATCCGAACGATGAAGCCGCCCATGGCAACCGCGGCAAGCGCCGTCAGCGAATGCCGGGCGGCGCGGGCGAGCGACAGGCCGTGAACGACGAAGTTCGTGAAGACGACAGCGATGCCGATGGCAGCAGACCAGCCGATGTCCCAGCCGCCCGCAGCGACTCCGATGGCCAGGGCGAGAACGAAGGCCAGCGGGCCGAACCACACGCCGCGGCGGACTAACTCGAGCTCTGGTTCAGCGCTTCTCATGCTCCTTGCCGTACCTCGCATAGATGAGGTAGATGCCCAGGACGGCTCCCAGGATCATCCCGGCAGCAGTGAAGACCTTCGGCGTGCCTGCCAGCCAGTCGATCAGGAAGCCGATACCGCCCCACACGAGCAGGGCGCTCATCAAGGTGGCGGTGATCGCTAGACCGTCCGAGGCCCCCGCCCACATGTTCTGGTAGGGATCTCTTGGGTCGGGTGGGCCGCCCAAAGCCGGCTGAGTATATCGACGCCCAGAATCGGGCGTCAAAGCCGTTGGTGGCGTGTTTGCGCTGCTAGAAGTGCGTTTTTGGTCGAGTGCCGGGGACTTTGTGAAAATTTTCACAAGCGCAGCTTAGCAGGTCAGGCCGGTGCCCTCCTTCGCCGGAGCCGCGCCGGAGCGAGCGTCGCGAGGAACAGCGCTCCAGCCACGATGAGGATGGAACCGACCAATAGCCGCCCGTTGATGAACGCCACCGCGAGGGCGGAACCGGCCAGGAGGACGCTCCAGAAGTACATGATGAGGACGGCTTGGCGATGGGTGTGTCCGATCTCCCTTAGCTGGTGATGGATGTGCTCCTTGTCCGGAGCGAAGACCGCCCTTCCCTTTCGCATCCTGCGGATGATCGCGAGCACCACGTCGATCAAGGGAACCGCGAGGACGATCATCGGGATCAGGACCGGGATGGAGAACGCGGCGATGTCCCCGCCCGACGGCTGAACGGTCCTGCCCACTCCTGACAGCGTCGCCGCGGCGAGCACCAGGCCGAGCTGCATCGCTCCGGAGTCGCCCATGAAGATCTTCGCCGGATAGAAGTTGTACGGAAGGAACCCCACCGCCGCACCGGCGGCCACCACCGAGAGCAACGCCGCGGTGGAGAGCGGCTCCACGCCGACGGGCGGCGACACGTAGACCCATGCGAAAAACGCCAGCGCCGCGATGGTCACGATGCCGGCGGCGAGGCCGTCGAGTCCGTCAATGAGGTTCACACCGTTCACCATCGTCAGGATCCACAGGGCGGTGAGCGGGACTGAAAGATCCGAACCGAGGGAGATCACGCCCTGTGTCGGAAACCAGAAGAAGAGCAGTTCGACGCCGTTCAGGATGAGCAGCCCCGCGGCCAGGAGTTGACCCGCCACCTTCGCCGGCACCGAAAGGGTCCGCGTGTCGTCGAGAACGCCGATCGCCGTAATGACCACGGCAGCGATCACCGTCCCTTGAAGCTCGAGCGACTGGTGGTACAGCGACCGAAACGGCGGAATGAGGTAGGCGACCGCCAGCCCGACCAGAACCCCAACCAGGATCGCCACTCCGCCCAGCGTCGGAGTGGGTTTGGGGTGGACCTTCCGATCCGATGGGCGATCGATCGCTCCGGCCCTCACCGCCATGCGTCGCACGAGCGGTGTGGCGACCAGGACGGCACCCGCGGTGGCAAGGAAGACCGCGAGGTACCGAAGCATCAGCTCGGATACGCCGGAAAGCGTCCCATCAGGTCACGAACCGTCTGGCGCGCGGACTGCTTGACGGACTCGTCCTCAGGCCGGCGAAGCACGTCGCCGATTGCGCCGGCGATTTCCTTCATCTCCGGCTCATCCATGCCAACGGTCGCCGGCCCGGGCGTTCCCAGTCGGATGCCCGATGCGGTGGCAGGCGGGAGTGGGTCGAACGGAATGGCGTTCTTGTTCAGTGCGATCCCGACGTCCACGCACGCCGCTTCCGCATCCGCCCCCGTCATCTCGATGGGACGGAGGTCGATCAGGGCAAGATGCGAGTCGGTTCCGCCCGAAACAACCCGGAGCCCCTCATCGGCGAGCCCTTGAGCGAGCGCCCGGGCGGTTCGTACCACGCGGTGCGCGTAGTCCCTGAATGAAGGATCCATCGCCTCCTTCAGGCAGACCGCCTTCGCCGCGATGGCGTTCTCGAGCGGACCGCCCTGCATCATGGGGAAGACTGCCTTGTCGATCGCCTTCGCGTGCTCCTGCTTCGACAGGATCATCGCTCCCCGCGGGCCACGCAGGGTCTTATGCGTGGTGAACGTCACCACGTCGGCGTGGGGAACCGGGCTCGGGTAGGCGCCCCCGGCCACGAGGCCGATGAAGTGCGCGGCGTCCACCATGAAGATCGCCCCGACCTCATCGGCGATCTGGCGGAAGGCGGCGAAGTCGATGACACGGGGGTACGCGGTATAGCCGGCCAGGACGATCTTCGGCCGGTGCTCAAGGGCGAGGTCCCTGACCTTGTCCATGTCGATGAGCTCGGTGTCCCGTTCGACCTCATAGCCGACGAACGAGAACCACTTCCCGGAGAAGTTCACCGGTGAGCCGTGCGTGAGGTGTCCCCCGTGCGCCAGGACCATCCCGAGGACCTTCTGGTCTGGGTTCTTCGGTTCCAGGAACGCCCCGTAGACCGCCATGTTCGCCTGCGCGCCGGCATGCGGCTGAACGTTGGCGTGCTCCGCGCCGAAGAGCTCCTTCGCGCGCTCGATGGCCAGTGATTCGGTCACGTCGACGAACTCACAACCGCCGTAGTACCGGCGACCGGGATACCCTTCCGCGTACTTGTTGTTCATGGAGGACGAAAGAGCGGCCAGCACCGCCGGACTGGCGTAGTTCTCCGACGCGATCAGGCGAAGGGTGGTGCGTTCGCGATTGAGCTCGTCGGCGATCGCTTTGGCCACGTCGGGATCGGTTGCCTTGAGCTGTTGCCAGTCAGCCGCGAAGTCCTTCATCCCTCTCTCCTCTGGAATCACCGACGCGCTGTCTCTCCACTGATCCGAACGTGCTGTCCACAAATCGTTCCATTAGCTGGCCGACCTCCCATACCACCGCTCGGAACGCGTCCGGGCCCAGTCCCAGGGGGTCGGACACGTCTTCGTCCAGGAGCTCGAGGCCTGGCTCGGATTCACGAAGCCGATTTGCACGGGCGGCGGCATTGGCAAGCCGCTCCTCCACGCTGCCCTGCCGCAGTTCGCCGCCGGTCTTCTCCAGGAGGAAAACGAGCTCTTTGAGCGTGAACGCTCGGCCGGCCGCCGCCGGGACGAGCTCAATGACCCTGTCACGTTGCTCCGCGGTCATGGCCAGAAGGAGGTCCGCCTTCTCGATCATGTTGGACCTGACCCGACGCGCCCGGTGGCGGGAGATGTCGACTCCTTGCTCGGCTGCCGCTCGGACCGCCTCCGGGTCGGCGGGGTACCCCCTGAGCCCCGATACGCCGGCCGACTCGACTGCAATTCCGTCGATTCCGCGATCCTCGAGAAGTTGCCGGAGAAAGCCTTCCGCGATCGGGGAACGGCAGATGTTACCCGTGCACACCACGACGATCGTGGACATCGAATGGGAAGTCTAACGAGTGCCGTTCTCTCGCCCGTTAAAGGCCGACTCGATCCTGGCCGAGGCGATGGGGCCTTCGCGTAGCACAGTCGGCCTTCCCGTCATGAGATCGGCAACGGTCGACGCCTGGCCATGAGGCAGCGGTACGCCGGGCGGAAGGACCAGATAAACGGCGACGGCATCGCCGAATTCCGCAACCAGGTCATCGCCGGTGTCGAGGGGCGGCTGCCCGGAGAGGTTCGCGCTGGTCGCGGCGATCGGACCGGTTCGCTCCAGCAGTTGGGCGGCAAGCGGATGATCGGGGA
>JALYGK010000036.1 GCA_030777105.1 Actinomycetota bacterium
CTTCCGTGCGCCGCGGTACTCGGGGTCGTTGGCCCTTGCGCCGAGGCTGGTGGGAGATGTCGAAACCGCCGCCGCCCGAATCGATGCGTTTCGTCTGGAGCTGCGACGCATCGTGAGCGGCGCCGCCCGTGTATACAGCGAGATCCAGACCAGGACATCTTCCGGAAATCAGATTCGGGTCCTGCACATCGCGGACGTCCACCTGTCGCCGCTTGGAATGGACTTCGCACAGCAGCTGGCGGAAGCGTTCGACGTCGACGTGGTCGTCGATACCGGCGACCTGACTTCGTTCGGGACGCCGGCGGAGGATCTGATCGCTCGGTTCGTCCCTGCGTTCGACCAGCCGTATCTGTTCGTGCCGGGCAATCACGACGGGCCTTCCATCGAGGCGGCGATGGCTCGCGTGCCGAACGTCACCGTGGTGGACGGCGCGACCGTGGAGAAGGGTGGTCTCACTTTCTATGGACTGCGACATCCGGTCTTCACGCCGAACAGGGAAGCGGCCGTGGACGACGACGAGTTCGAGGCGCGCGCGCGGCAGGCCGGCCAGCGGATCCTGAGCGACGTGCAGCGGATGCCCGCCCCACCGACAGTCGTCGCTGTGCACGACGACCGAATGGCGGAGGCGGTGGCGGGGCACGTCCCCGTGGTGGTCTCGGGGCACTTCCACCTGCCGTCGGCACGCGTTCTCAATGGGACGCTGTTTCTTCGCACCGGAACAACGGGGGGATCCGGTTTCACGGTCTTCACTGAGGAGGGCGGGATCCCCTTGTCCGCCGAAATCCTCTATTTCGAGCGCGGAGCGCAACCGGTGTTGGTCGCGTTCGACCGCATCACGCAGTCGCCGGAGAGCGGAAACCTCAGCGTCGAACGGCACTTGGTCGCCGAGGAGTTCGGCGACCTCCGTCCCACACCGTCCCCCTCGCCGTAGGGTCGCTCGACGAGGCGACCCGGTAAGTTCGGCCCATGGGGCAGAAGAACTTCGTTGCGGCGATCGCGAAGATAGGGGAACGTGCCGCCGAGATCGTCCTGCCTGCGCTCACCGCAGCATTCTTTGCAGCTGCCACACGACTACGCGGCCGGCGTTTCTTCCATCCGTACGGCCGGGCGTTTGCCGGGAGGCTGCACATCCCGAAAAAGAAAGCTGGTCTAAAGCAAGGCTCTCACCAGGTCATCGCGCGCCTGTCTCGGGGAGCGGGCTTACCGAGGGGACTCCCTGACGTCCTCGGTCTCGCCATCAAGCTCCCCGACTTCAACGGTCCCCGAAAGGACCAGGACTTTCTCCTTGTTTCCGCGGCGAGCGCGCCCATCGCAAGGCATCTCTTGTTGCCAGCTGCCGTGTTCGGATCTCGGACGTTTTCGACCGTGCTTCCGTACGCGGTCCACGGCGAGGTTCTGCTGTACGGAACGCTCCCATCTCCGCCCCCTGAGCGAGTTATTGGTCTAGACCTACAAAACCTCGATGAGGCGGTCGAGCAAGGCCGGCTCCGGTTTCGATTCGCCGTCGCCACGCTGACGGGGCCGTGGCGTCGCATCGGCGAGCTGAGACTGGAGCGCCCTCTCTCTCAGGAGCTATCGGACACACTTCGGTTCAATCCGTGGAACACGTCCGAGCGAATCCGTCCGGTCGGTCCGCTGAACCGGCTCCGCGCGAACGCCTACCCCGCGAGCCAGGAGGCGAGGGAACCGGCTGGATGATGGAGGTGATCGGAGTCGAACCGACGACCTCTGCCGTGCGAAGGCGAATCAGAGGGATTCGTAGGCCAGCACAAATGGGAAAATTCGCACGTCAGCGCGCCTTTTCGGTAGCCCGGCTAGGCTCGTTTACGCCCTGGGAGTACAAGCATCCACACCGGGAACACCACAGGGATGGAAGACCGATCCAGTAATCCGGTCGAAGGCCGCGCTCCGCGCTCGGCACTGGGCCGGACGTCGGAGGCCCTCGACGCGGTCCTGGCGTTCATCCATCGAACGGCTCGGCGATTGCGGAAGCTCTCTTTGCTCGGGATGGCCGCCGGTGCTCTGATCTGGGTCACCATCGCAACGCAGATTCGGGCCGCCCGGGAGCCCACGACGCTAGCTCTCTGGGCACTCGTGCTCATGGCAAGTCCTGCGGTCTTGCTCGTCTTCACTGTCGGGCTGAGCCGCCTGACTCGAATCCGGCAACACTTTCGTGCGTTACCTCAACTCGCCGGCGAGCGGGCAGAGGAGCTTCGACGCCTGGCCCGCGAAGCTCGGGGAGGCGGACAGAAGAACTGGGTCAGGTCGGTCCTCAATTCGTACCGCTTCTGGCGAACCGCCGCGGGCACGCGAGAGTTGCTTCTCACTCTGGTGCCGGCCCGGTACGTGCTTGCACCGTGGGTCCTGGTGGCGGCGCTCTTCGGGGTGATCGGCTGCCTGATGGAGATTGCAGTGGCCCCGTTCGCGGCGCTGTGGTTTCTCGCGTCTGCAGCGTTCTGAGCGCCCCGGAGATAGCGTCAAGCGGAGCTGCCCTCCCTTCAGGAAGAGCGCCGCCGTCCTGGGCAAGAGTTTTGGAATGTTCCTACCGCCAGAAATGGCCTGCGGTTTCGAGTGGTGGAGGTGAGGGGAGTCGAACCCCTGACCTCTGCCGTGCGAAGGCAGCGCTCTACCACTGAGCTACACCCCCGGGGGACAGCTAGGGTAACAGAGGTCTTTTCGCCGGCCGCAGCGCCTTTTGACGCTGCCAGGCGCCATGCGACACGATCGACCTGTGCAACCTCGGTTGACCAGATCCCAGACCGACAAGCGGATCGCCGGCGTCTGCGGCGGCATCGCCGAATACTTCGATATCGACTCGACGCTGGTCCGCATCGCGTTCGTGGTCGTTTCCTTCATGAGCGGGATTGGCGTCCTGGCGTACGTCGTTCTTTGGATCGCTCTCCCGAAGGCGTCACCCGAGCAGCGTGAGACGCCGACGGTTCGGCGTCAGTCCGCGCTCAGGATCGCGGAGGAGCGGTTCGCGCGAGGCGAGATCTCGGCCGAAGAGCTGGAACAGATCCGAGTCGACCTGGCGAGGCGCTGATGCCGTTCAATTGGGGCTGGGACTCCGGATGGGCCTGGGGATGGGTCTTCCCGCTGGCCGGGATGCTGTTTTGGATCGTGCTGATCGTCGGGGCCGTCCTTCTCCTTCGGAACGACGCCCCTCGTCTTCGCGACCGCTTCGCCGCTCCGTCGGCGCTGCGGATCCTGGAAGAGCGGTACGCCAGTGGCGAGATCACTCGGGAGGAATTTCTGGAGAGGAGAGCGGTACTCCTTCGACAACCGAATACGTCTCAGTCCACGGCGCAGGCACGGTCGCCGAGTCCGGACACGCCCACGGAGCAGCTCTCGAAAGGTACCTCGCCGCCCGAGGACTTGCTCCCGTGAACACCCCACCGCCTGAACCACCACCGGGAAGCACCCGTGAATAAGGACCAGATTCTTCGCGCCGTCCGAAGCGAGCGAAGGGCAACGCTTTCCGTCCTCCGCGGCCTGGACCCTACGGCGTTCGACACACCGACCGCGCTGCCGGGGTGGAGGGTCCGGGAGGTGGTGGCCCATCTGATCTCTACGGATAGGGCCGCGGTAACCGGCGCGATCCTCCCCGCCATTCTTCTGGCGAAGAACACCGACAAGGTCGAGTCGTGGAACGAACGGCAGGTTCCCAAGTGGGCCAACCGTCCGGCGCCCGACCTCCTCATGGCGCTCGATCGGTGGGGACGCCGGTTCCTTCGGCTGGCGGGCGCCCTGCCGGCAGCGGCGTATCGCCCGCGGCTTCCCAGTCCGTGGGGACGAGGCCCCCTCGGCATCTACATCTGGGTTCGGGCGTACGACGAATGGATCCACCGCCAGGACATCCGCCGGGGGCTCGGGATGCCGGATGACGACGTCGACGTGGAAGCGGCGTCCGAGTTCCTGCTCACGGCGATTGGCCTCCAGACCATCCATCAGCTCGACGGAGGGCCCGGCCGGCTGGTGGTGGAGCTGGAAGGCGTTGCGTTGCCGGAGTGGCACTTCGACCTGGCGACGAAGCAGTTCGGGCCCGATGGCGCTGCCGCTGCGAGCGGTCAGGCAACCACCCGGATCGTGGCGCCAGCGCCGTCATTCCTCATGGCGGCGGCCGGACGCGACCGGTTCGACGACCTGACGGGAAATGGGTCGGTCCGCGTCGACGGCGACGAGGAGCTCGCGGCAAGGTTTCTATCCAAGTTGCGAATCGTGTAAGGAGCCCGCGATGGCAGAAGACAGGAAGTACAGGTACCAGTTCTCGATCCTCGGCCGGTATCCCGCTCGGATGAAGGGGAACGAGTCCGCGGTGACGGTCAACATGGCCACCGGCTACGACGACCACCTCGCGTTCGCCGGGACACTCACGATGACCGAGGACGAGTGGAAGACGCTGGTCGACGCGTTGAAGTACAGCCTCCGGGATGGGGTTGAAGTGGTGGACATGGCCCCGCCTCCCGGAGAGGCGAAGAAGCGCGTCAAATAGCGTCGCGCGCGCCTACCCGCCGCCGAGGACGTCGCGGGCGTGCCGCTCCAGGGCGTCCTGGAGATTCCGCTGGACGAGCGTGATCGAGAGATCGCCCCTGGTTCGTTCCATGATTCCTCTGGCCACATCGGTTGAACGGCGAAGGTTGCCGGTGATCGCATCGGGAAAGTCCATGGACACGAGCACGTAGAACATGTCCTCCATCGCCGCCAGGATCCGCTCGCTCTCCGCGATCTCGCCGCGACGCAACAGGTCGAGGATGGCCCTTCGCGCTTCGCCGATCGTCTCCGCCATCCCATTGAGATAGGGCGCGAGTTCCACTTCGAGGTCGTCCGGCGATGGCAGCTCCGTGCCGCGCACGACCGCGTTGGTCAGGTGTGCCTCGGCGTACTCCTTTTGCGCGTCCTGGAGGAATCCCGCGTAGTACACGTCGAGTTGATCAGCCACCGCCTTCTTGCCGCTGTCCAGCGCGGCGCGGGATTCGGACATGAGCTGCCCTGCCTGTTCGAAGTCCCGGCGGTGGATGGCGCGAATCGCGTTCGCCGACGCGCGAATGGATCGGCGCGACGCGGATAGAGCCTTCTCACGGGCGGCGGTCTTTTCTTCGAACCGCTGCTGAGACGACGACGAGAGCGCACCGAGGTCCAAGGAAGGAATGATTTTTCTACACTCGTGACCGAGCCGCTAACCGGTCGATCGAATAGCCGGACGGCTTCCGGTCCGGGCGCGACGAACGATGACGTGAACGTCGTCGTCCGAATCCTCGAACGCCGTGGCGGCCATTCGACGACCGTCGGACACCGCGATGGTCCACTGCGCGTTGCCATTGGCACGCCCATGTCCGTCGCCGTTGGCGGCCAAGTGGCCATTCCCATTGAGCGCTCGGTGGCCGTTGCCGTTTCGGACCGTCGTCGGGGTATACCGGCTCATCACGCGCGGCTGCCTCTCCGGAAGAGACCGGGCCTTCCGCCGGCGTACCTCGGCTCGCTCATAGGTGGCGATGGCGGCCAGCAAGCCGGTGTAGATGAGGAGCAGAGTCCCCAGCGCGGCGGTCCCGTAGAGCATGGGCCGAAGCCCTGGGAACGCTCCCATGATCGCCGTAAGCAGCGCCCCGTCGGCCATCAGGACGAACACCAGCCGTCGGCGCCTCCGCGCCCGCATCCGCCGCGATGTGTGGCCACCGTCCAGAGCCCGTCCCTTCGGGGGGACCAGCACCCACCGCCCGGATACGGTCCTATTGGTCTCCCGCAGGAGATTCAAAGTTCTTTCGAACTCCTTAGCGCTCCCAAGCGGGGAAGAGTGTTTGCGGGGAAGGAGGAAGGCGACCCAGATAATGCCCAAAAGGGCGAGCAAAAGCCAGCCGAACACAGGCCTCCTTGCGATCGTTGTGCGACCGCCGCTATCCAGCCTGGAACCGCAACGTAGCACGGCATACAGCCGGATCAAGGATTTGCTGCGCTCGATTGGGAGCGTTTGCGATGAACCGTTACGTGGATCCCCTGCGATAAGGGCCGCTCTTCCCGCCGGTTTTTGACACGAGCCGAAGGCTGCTGATCTCGGCCGAGCGGTCGTACGCCTTCACCGTGTCATACAGCGAGAGAGCGGCGATCGCGGCGGCCGTCAGCGCCTCCATCTCCACCCCGGTTCGATCGTCCGCCGTGACGGTGGCTTCAACCCGGATGGTGCCGGCTTCAGCGTCCGGTTCGAGAACCACGCTTGCCGCGGTCAGCGCCACCGGATGGCAGTACGGCAGAAGCTCCGGCGTTCTCTTCGCGGCGAGGAGACCTGCCACCTTCGCCGCCTCCAGCGGGTTCCCCTTTGGGGTTCCTGCCACCAGCGCCGCGCAGGCTTCGGGCGTCATGTGAATCACGCATTCGGCAATGGCCTCGCGCGTGGTTGCACCTTTGGCCCCCACGTCGACCATCCGGGCGGCCGGTTCGGACAAGGAGCGCGTTACTCCCCGGCGTCCAGCGCCCGGAACAGCATCACCCGGACCCGCGATCCCGCGGTCGCGGTGTCGGTACCGACCGGGATGATGGCCAGGCCGTTTGCCTTCGATACCGTCGCCAGCAGATTGGAGCCGCGACCGCCCGTGCTGGCGGCACGCCACCTGGCGCGATCGCGCCAGACCCGAACCCGCGCGAACTGAATCTTGTCGGCCGGGCCGGAGATACCCGTTTCGAGGGTGGCCCACACCTCGGGCCGGAAGATGTCGGTCCGCCCCATCATCTTCAGCAGCGCCGGGCGAATGAAGACCTCGAACGAAACGAAGACCGAGACGGGGTTTCCAGGCAGTCCGAAGAATGGCGTCTGGTCGATCTTCCCGAACCCCTGCGGCATGCCGGGCTGCATCGCCACACGGTAGAAGTCGACCTCGCCCCGCCGGTGGAACGCTTTCTTCACCACGTCCCCTTCGCCGACCGAGACGCCGCCCGAGCTGATGAAGCAGTCAGCCCGAAGCGCGAGCCCCAGCACTTCCTCCTTCAGGGCGTCGACGTCGTCGCGAATGATGCCCGCGAGGTAGGGAACCGCGCCGACCTCCCGGAGCGCCCCGAGCAGCGTGTAGGCATTCGCGTCGCGAACCATCCCGAACGGTGCAGGGCGGCCGGGTTCGACCAGCTCGTTCCCCGTCGAGATGACGACGACTCGGGGCCGCGGGTGAACCTGCACGGAGCCGTGGCCTGCCGAGGCCAGAAGCCCAAGCTCGGGGGCGGAGAGCCGGCGTCCCTGCGGAACGAGGAGCTCCCCCGCTCTGACGTCCTCGCCGGTGGGGCGGATGTAGCTCCCCTGCGGAACCGCCTCGAGGACGTGGACCCGCTCGCCTTCCAGGAGCGCGTGCTCCACCGGGACGATCGCGTCCGCGCCGGCGGGGATGGGAGCTCCGGTGGCGATCCGGACCGCCTCCGCGGTGCCGACGGTTCCTTCGGGCTGCCGCCCAACCGGCGCCCGCCCCACGATTTGAAGCGTGACCGGGTCGTCCCTGCCGGCCTCCGCCACGTCGGCCGCTCGAACGGCGAAGCCGTCCATTCCGGAGGAGGAGAACGAAGGGACGTCCTCATCGGCCACCACGTCGGCTGCCAGCACGCAGCCGAACGCTTCCTGAAGCGGGAGGTCAATGGGCGCCAGAACCGGGATGCGGTCCAGGATGGCGTTTCGAACCGCTTCGACCTGACGCATCTCACCCGGATCGGTGCCCGGCCGTCGAAGCTGCCGCAGGTCGGAGGAGGGCGCGCGTGCTTCTCGCGTCGGAGAGTCGGCCCGCGTGCCGCGTGGATCCCACATTGCCTAAATGAGGTTCTTTCGCTGAACCAGCTCGGCGAGAATCGTCCGGAACTCCGGTCCGAGGTCGTCGCGATCAATCGCGAGTTCGATCGTGGCCCGCAGGAAGTCGATCTTCTTCCCGATGTCGTACCGGACGTCCTCGTAGACGTACGCGTAGACCGTCTGCTGTTGTGCCAGGAGATTGAGCGCGTCCGTGAGCTGGACTTCCCCGCGTTGGTCCGGGGGCGTCTCGCGGAGCGCGTCGAAGATCTCGGGAGTGAGGACATACCGTCCGATGGCCGCCAGGTTCGACGGCGCAACATCGGGTGACGGCTTTTCGACTATCTGGACGACCCGCGCCAGATTGTCTTCAACGAACTCGGGCTCCACGGCCCCGTACAGGTTGATCTCGGCTCGCGGAACTTCTTTCACCGCAATGAGGCTTCGTCCGTACCGGTCATAGAGGTCGAGCATCTCCCGAATCAGGCTTCCCGAACCAATGATGTCGTCACCCAAAAGCACGGCGAACGGTTCCCGGTTCACATGAGGTTCGGCGAGGGACACAGCGTGTCCGAGACCTTGCGGGTCCTTCTGCCGGATGTAGTGCATGGCGGCCATCTCCGAGATCTTTCGAACCTCCTTGAGCTCTTCGTACTTGCCGCCCTGCTCCAGTCGGTGTTCGAGCTCGAACGATCGATCGAAGTGATCCTCAATGGTTCGCTTTCCGCGTCCGGTGATGATGAGGATGTCGCGAAGGTCCGCCGTCACGGCCTCCTCGACGACGTACTGGATGGCTGGCTTGTCGACCAGCGGGAGCATTTCTTTCGGCTGAGACTTGGTTGCGGGGAGGAACCGGGTCCCCAGCCCCGCGGCTGGGATTACCGCCTTCTTGACATTCATATGGGGAGCGAGTCTAGACCACGCGCTTGAGAGGCAATGTCTGGCGGCGTACAGCAGAGGAAGCCGAACCTGCCACTTCTATAATCGACCCATGCCGACGTACGAGTACGCGTGCCAATCCTGTGGGTCGCACATCGAGGTCTACCAGCGGTTCAGCGACGAGCCAAAGCGCGAATGTGGCGTGTGCGGCGGACCATTACGGAAAGTGTTCCATCCGGCCGGGATCCTGTTCAAGGGCTCCGGTTTCTACGCGACGGATTCACGGGCCGCGGCCAAGAGTGAAGCCGGCGACGGGGCGGTTGACAGTGCCGCCGAAAAGGCCAAGACGGGCTCGAAAGAGAAGCCGAAGGAAGGAGCGGGGTCCGGCGGCTCGAAGGAAACGTCGGCCAGCAGCTCCACGTCCAGCAAGGAGAAGTCCGCCTGAACCGTTCGCCGACGGAAGAGCTCGTCCGAATCGGCGTGTTCGGTGGATCGGGCTTTTACGCATTTCTTGACGACGTCGAGGAGATGGAGGTCCAGACGCCGTGGGGAAAGCCGTCCGCGCCGATCGCCATCGGGACCGTGGAAGGGACGCGCGTCGCCTTCATTCCGCGCCACGGGGCGAAGCACCAGTTGCCGCCCCACGTCATCCCGTATCGGGCCAATGCGTGGGCGCTCAAGCAGCTGGGAGTGGAGCGAATCGTCGGTCCGTGCGCCGTGGGGTCTCTCCAGCCCGGCGTCAAGCCGGGTGACTTCGCCATCGCCGACCAGCTGGTCGACCGAACCGCCGGGCGCGACTCGACCTTCTACGACGGCCCGGAGACGACGCATGTCTCGTTCGCCGACCCGTACTGCCCGACGATGCGCGAGGTGGCCATAGGCGAAGCTGAGGCCATGGATCTCCCGGTGCACAACCGAGGAACGGTGGTGGTCGTGCAGGGGCCTCGGTTCTCGACCCGAGCGGAATCGCACCACTACGCCCAACAGGGATGGGAACTCATCAACATGACGCAGCACCCCGAAGCCATCCTGGCCAGGGAATTGGAGATCTGTTACGCGAACATCTCGGTGGTAACCGACTACGACGTCGGAGTCGCCGGCGAGACCGCAGCCGTGAGCCACGAAGAAGTCATCAAGGTGTTCCAGGAGAATCTCGGACGTCTCCGCGACCTTCTCTTTCGGATCATCACGAAGTTGCCCGAAGAGCGGGACTGCCCATGCGCCAACGCCCTCGAGAACGCCAGGCTCGAGACATAACCTCTTCATCTTCCTGGCGATCTTTCTCCCTCAGTGTGAGATTTTTCATAGCGCGGTTGCGGACGGCTGCCTAACGTGCCCTCCAACCCATCCTGAGTGTCCTCTTGTGGAGGCGGTGTGCGGAGTCGCTCGTCGAGGCTGTCGTGGGTCTACCTGGCCGCTTCGGTCATCCTGGCCGTTGTCGCCGGTGTCATGGCCCACTCGTATCTCCGGCGCCTCGCGGCAAGCGCGGGGTCCAGCGGGCCACGGATTCCGGTTCTGGTCGTCGCTCAAGACGTACCGCGTGGGACACCGATCGCCGCGGCCCACGTTTCGGTGGCCGAGATGCCGAAGGCCTACGTTCCGCCGCGCCCGCTGTCGAACGTTTCGCAAGCTGCCGGCCGGGTCGCTCTCGGGGATCTCCTCAAAGGCGACGTGGTGACCGACCATCGGCTGGCTCGCGTACGGGCAGGCCCGGTTGCGTCGCTCGTTCCCGAGGGGCTCCGGGCCTTCGCCGTACCCACGTCCCTGCCACAGGGCACCGTTCGGGCGGGAGACCACGTCGACGTCCTCGCGACGTTCGCCTCGGGCCAGCCGCACACTGAGGTGGTTGTGAGCGGCGTGGAGGTTCTGTTCGTCGTGAGAGGCGGAGAGTTCGGCGGCGCGCCTGACGAGCAGTCCAGATTCGACGCGGTCGCCGCGGGGAATTCGGCGTCAACCACGTTGATCATTCTGGTCGCACCGGAGCAGGAAGAACGGCTGGCGTTCGCCCGAGCGTTCGCGAATCTCGAGGTGGCCATCGCTCCGGCCTACGAGGGAAGCGTGTCAGGCCTGTAGCGCGCCGGTCAGCCGCCTGACTCTCACGGCGGCAACGATAAGGAGCGTGAGCATGGCCGGCGCAACGGCGTAGTGCACCGCCAGGATCATGGTGCTCCACAAGCCGGGGTCGAACCCCGGCTCTGCGGGCACGCCCGTCAGCGTGAGCAAACCCGCCGCCGTGAGCGCAATGGTCCCAAGCCCGACGCGCATGAGAAACGGCACGAACGGAAGAAACCACGCGGCGTACCACGGAAGGAGATAGGAAGCGGCGAGCGCGAACAGAAGAAGGCCCCCTCCCCACGTCACACCGGGATCGCCTCCGGTCGCTCGAAACAACCACCAGGTGAGCGTGGCGAACACGGCCAGAAAACCTGCGTAAATCCCTATGGATAGGGCAACGTCGGCCGGTGAACCGAGTTCGACTCCGGTCACCGCCCGGAGGGCTCGGGCCACGACCCGGGAGCTGCTGGCCCACCCCTCCCGTCCGGCGACGTTTCCGATGGCCTTCAGCGTTTCACCGCCGGCAAAGAGCGGCGCCGTGACTACAGCGACCAATCCGATGGCAACACCAAGCTGAGTTGTCGCGACGCGAAGCCGGTGCTCGCGCGCCGAGGAACGAAACAGGTATGCGAGCCACAGCAAGAGAGCGATTGCTGCGATGACCTTGACCAGCGCGGCCACCGTGAGCAAGACCGTGACCACGATGGCGGATGCGACGGATGGCGAACGGTCGCCGGAGCCGGCGGCGTTCGCTTGTCTGGACCGATCTCCCGCGGGGACGCTCCGTACAGCGACCAGAAGAGCCCCGGCCAGCAGCGCCGCCACCAGCGCGTCGTTGTGTCCGGCTCCCACCACGTGAAGGACGATTACCGGGTTCAGCCCGACGACGGCGGCAGCGAACGGTTCCCGTCCCGACAACGCGACGCGCGTTGCGGCCGCCGCGAGGTACGTCGCACCCGCCGCTCCGACGGCAGCCAACAGCTTGAACGCCCACACGGTGGCGGCCGTTGAGTTGTTCGCCGCTCCCGCGATCCCAGCGCTCACCAGCGTGAAGGCAGGCCCGTACACCGAAGGCGTGTTCCGCCATTCCTCTGAAACGACGCCCGTGAACGGATCTGCCCTGAACCTGCTGGGAGACGCGACGTAGGGGTTCGTGTCGTGGAGGGCGTACATCCGTCCGTAGGAGGCGTAGCTGTACACGTCCCGCGACAGCATGAGCGGCCCTGCCGTGACGATGGCGAGCGACACGACGCTGCCCGCGACCAACGACACCACGCCGACCCGTCCCTTCCACGCCTCACGACAAACGAATGCGAACGCGGCAGCCAGAGCGGCCAGCGCGAGGAGCGCCGTGACCGTGACTCCTCCATGGGTCAGTCGATCGAGACCGATCCATCGGGCCCCCGCTTCCGACCACTCGGGAAGGCCGACGCCCGGCGGTAGGGGCGGTCGCCCGGGCGAAGACGGTACGGAGGCAACAAGAACGAACGCGGCGTAGCCCGCAATCAAGGCCGCCAGTGCGACGTGGACGCGCCATGAGCTCCGAGCCCGGGCCATCGGAGGACTCTAAACCCGGTGACTCAGGCGTAGCCCGTGTATCCGTCAGCGGGGGCTGAGCTCAGCCGGCGCACCCGCCGATATCGAACGATGACGGAGCGCGTCAAGGGCCGCGCTTGGGGTCAACCTGCTCCTCGACCTTTCGTAAGCTAGAGAGCTACGGCCCTCGTAGCTCAGTGGATAGAGCAACGGTTTCCTAAACCGTGTGTCGGAGGTTCGATTCCTCCCGGGGGCACGAGGCGGCAGCACGCAAATTCGGAACAAGCCTCCATAATCGGCGCATGCGTGAGGAGCCATCGCTCGGCGCTGAAGGTGCGCTTGACGCTCACATCGACCCCGTCGCGGCCGGGAACGAGTACCGGCAGACGCTTCTCCAGCTGCTCGGTGACCAGGATCCGGTGGAGGTCATTCAGCGAGTGCCAGATCAGGCGGAGGAACTGGTCCGGCAAGCAGGCGACCACCTTCGAACCAGACCGGCTGCGCGCGAGTGGTCCATCGTCGAGCTCCTCGGTCACATGGTCGACGCCGAGCTCATGGTCGCCGGTCGCCTTCGTTGGATCCTGGCCCACGACGAACCGCCGCTTATGGGCTACAACCAGGACCTGTTGGTCGAGCGCCTTCACCACCAAGACGACGATCCGGACGAATTGCTCGGACTGTGGCGAGCGGTCGTCCGCTCACACGTCCGGCTGTGGAACCGCACCTCCGAAGCGGACCGGGCACGAGTCGGTGTGCACGCGGAGCGCGGCCCGGAGAGCTTCGACGTGACATTTCGAATGTTAGCCGGCCACGGCCTCCTCCATTTAGCGCAGATGCGGAGGACGCTCCGGCAGGTGCGGGAAGCCGCTGCTACACGCCCGTCCTGAGCGGACGCGCACGGTGAACCCGTCTCAGGCCGTACGTGCGGGACGAAGGGAGTCCAACAGCTCCTTGGACGCCGCCGCGATCTCGTCCACGGCCCGCTCGAACGCGTCGGCATTGACGCGGGACGGACGGCTATAGCCGCTCACTTTCCGAACGAATTGGAGGGCCGCCGCCCTGATCTCGTCGTCGGAAGCGTGCTCCTCCAGACCACGCAATTTCTTGATGCTTCGGCACATGGCGGGAAAGATTAGCGGCCGGCCAAGGGGATGACCCGGCGTCGGAAGCGAGGCCGTCGCGCCGCAGCTCTCCGACGGACGCCGGGATAATGGACCGATGCATCGCCCCAACAAGGCGTCCCTTCTCAGCCGCTCGCTCGTCCTGCACCCGTTCCTGTTGGCGGCGTTCCCGGTTCTGTTCCTGTTCGCTCAGAACCGCCAGGAAGGCATCGTTTTCCGCGACGTTTGGGGGCCGCTGGCCCTCGCGCTGGGTGGAGCAGCGATTCTCTTCCTGGCCGGGTGGCTGATCTTCCGCAACGCAAAGGCAGTGGGGCTCGTGGTATCCGCCTGGGCGCTTCTGTTCTTCTCCTACGGGCGAGTCTCCGAAGGGCTCAAGCGCACGGAGCTCGCCGGCATCGATATAGGCCGCGACACCTTCCTTCTCCCGGTGTGGGCCTTCTTGGCGGTGGCAGCGGTCGCGGTGGCGTTCCTTCTCAGGAGGCACCTTGCCGGCGTGACCACCGGCCTCAACATCGTCGGGGCGGTGCTGGTCGCGATGAACGTCTTCTCGATCGTCGTGTCACGTCCGGCCGAGACCCGAGCCGACCCAACGTCCCCTCGGGCGCGAGCGCAGCCAACGCCGGAAGCGGTCGATGGCCGGCGCCTTCCGGACATCTACTACATCGTCCCTGATCGCTTCGGCCACCCGTTCGTCCACCGGGAGTGGTTCGGGATCGATACGACCGCGTTCCAGCGATACCTGAAGAACAAAGGCTTCTACGTGGCGCACCGGACCATGTCGAACTACCCCAGCACGCACACGTCGCTGGCCACGTCCCTCAACATGCAACATCTCGACCAGCTCTTCCGCCGGGAACCACTCACGCTTCACGGCGTCTACAAGAAGCTCCGGAGGTTCGAGGTCGCCCGTTACCTCAAGTCGTTGGGTTACCGCTACGTGCACCTCGGCTCGTGGTACGAGCCGACGGCACGAGACCCTGCGGCCGACGTGGAGCTCAACTACAAGAGCTTCTCCGAGTTCTCGAGCGCGCTTTACCAAACAACGGTGGTGCCTCCCATAGTTCGCACATTTGGAGTGGCCGAAGAGAAGCTCGATCCTCGGCGAACGAAGTGGAGGCGAACGCTGACCGAGTTCGACCTGATCGAACGATCCAGGCACATCGCCGGGCCGAAGTTCGTCTTCGCCCACATCCTGTTCCCGCACTATCAGGGACCTCATCCGCCCGAGTACACCATCGACCGCAACGGAAACTACGTCACAAGAGAACAGGAGCTCCGACGGTCGTACCGGCGTCTCTACGCCGACCAGATCATCTTCGCCACGAAGAGGCTGAAGCAGGTCATCGACTCGCTACTCTCAGACCCTGATTACCGACCGGTGATCGTCCTCCAGACGGACGAAGGCGTGTACCGGTCGGAGGAACTCGACGAGGAACCGCGGGATTTCTCATGGAGGACCGCCGACAGGTCCGAGCTCCGAAACAGGTACCTGATCTTCAACTCCTACTACCTGCCGGATGTACCGCATGATCGCCTGTACCCCACGATCACGCCGGTCAACTCCTTCCGAATGATCTTCAACCTGTATTTCCGGGCTGGGTTCAAGATGCTGCCGGACGCCCAGTTCGCGTTGGAGTCACGCACCCCATACAGCTTCGTGAACATAACGAAGCTCACGCGGGAATTGCTACGAACCGCGCCCCTCGAACCACCCTAGTTGCCAGTCCGGCCGGCTGTTACCAGCCCAATCCCCTGTCGCTCTGCATGAGCAGCGCGGGAGGCAGGTAGATGGCCCGGTCGCGGAGCGTATCGAGGAACCGTGGGCGTGCTCCGGTCGGCTTGAGCTCGCCCTGGAACCGGCCCTGCTTGTCGTAGCCCTTGAAGTCGAGGAGGAAGATGTCCTCCATTCGGATCGTATCGCCTTCCATCCCGAGCACTTCCGTGACGTGCGTGACCCGGCGAGATCCATCCTTCATCCGGGCCTGGTGGACGATCAGCTGAATCCCCGACGCGACTTGATGCCGAACCCCGCGCTGTGTGAGATCCATTCCGGCCATGCGAACCATCGTTTCCAGCCGGGCAAGCGCGTCTCGTGGCGAGCCGCCGTAGACGGTGGTGATCCACCCGTCGAGGCCGGTATGGATCGCTCGAAGCATCTCCAGGGCCTCGCCGGCCCGGAGCTCGCCGAGGACAACGCGGGCCGGGCGCATCCGCAACGCCTGACGAACCAGGTCCCTGACCGAGATCTCGCCCTTCCCTTCAGCGTCGGCAGGCTTGGCCTGGAGGCGAACGACGTGCGGTTGCTGCAGCCGGAGCTCCGCCGCCTCCTCGATCGTGATGATTCGCTCGGCGTCCGGGATGAACGACGCCATCGCGTTCGCGTTGGTCGTTCGGCCTGTCTCCGTCGCCCCGGATACGATCACGTTGATCCTTCCCTGCACGCAGGCGTCGAGGAATTGGACGACGGTGGACGACATCGTCCCCAAGGAAACGAGATCGTCCGCAGTGTAAAGGTCCTGCGAGAACTTCCGAATCGTCAGGACGGCTCCGTCCAGCGCGAGCGGCGGGATGATCGCGTTCACCCACGAGCCATCCGGCATACGTGCCTCCACGTATGGAGAAGACTCGTCCAGGCGCCTCCCCACTCGCGAAATGATCTTGTCGATGGTTCGGCGGAGCTGCTCTTCGTTGAAGAACTTCGCACCGGTCCAGTAGACCTTCTCGCCGCGCTCGACGTAGATCGTCTCGGCGTTGTTCACCATGATCTGGGTGACTTCGGGATCGCGGAGGAACGCGTCGAGCGGGCCGAGCCCGAGAACGTCGTCGGTGACCTCCTGGATGATGGTGGCCTTGTCCCGCCGGGAGAGCGGCGCCTCCTCTTCATCCAGCAGCTCACCGAGCCGCCGTCGGATGACGTCCTGGAGAACGTTGTCCCCGACGCTGTCGTCGACCAGCTTTGGGCCGAACTCCTCGACCAGCCTGGCCCTGACGCGGGCTCGTGCTTCTCCATTTCCGTTGGGGCGGTCCGCTCCCGTCAAACGTTCAGCGAGTGACATGTAGCCCCCTCACGGTCGTCATGGGTCCCTAAGTGCCGATACAGCGCGAAAGGCATTCTCGCTGCCACGCAGGCACAGAGAACGACAAAAAAGTAAGGGAACGGCTGCGTTTGAAGCAAGAGGTTTCGTCACAACCTCGCCAAAAACAGCCGAATGATGGACCTGACTGTCGTCCAGTGACCCTACAGCGCAGACGGAGCTCGCTCAAACCTGCGCCGGCGCTTGCCGCCCCGCCTTTCCCGGACGGAGTATGCCTGCGTGCCGGCCCTTTCACGAGCGCTGAAGATTCGTCCAGGCGAGCATCGCACCGCGGTTCCCCTGGTCGCCATGATGCTCGTGGCATGGGCCGGTGCCGCCATCGGCAGCACGGGCGCCGAGTCGCTTTTCTTTGCCCGGTTCGGCCCTCAAGCGCTTCCAACGCTCTACGTGCTTCTTGGTCTGGTGACGTTTCCGACGATCCTCGGGATGACGGCCTTGTTGAGCTCTCGAATGCGGGGCCTGGCGACGGTTCTTCTGGCGCTCGGCGTGCTCCTCATTCCGACGCGTCTCGCCCTGGAACTCGACTTCCGGCTGTTCTACGCCGTGCTGTGGCTGCTGATGATGGTGGTCTGGGTCAGTCAGGGAATGGCGCTGTGGGGGGTCGCCGGTTCTGTCTCCGACGCTCGCCAGGCGAAACGACTCTTTCCGCTTTATGGGGCGGCCATGATCCTGGGCGGAGCGGTGGGTGGCCTCGCCACTCGTCCCCTCTCGGAATGGATCGGCGCGGAGAACTTCTTGGTGGTCTGGGCCGTCTCCCTCATCCTGGCCTTCTGGCTCGCACGCTCCGTGCTCGACAGATCGCTGAAGCGAGCCGCGGGCCGACGTGTCCGTTCGCCCGTCGGCGACATGGCCGAGAGCCTCCGCTTCCTCCGCGGCTCCAGGCTGTTGGTGTTCATGGCGGCGGCGTTGGTCCTTTTCTCCATGCTGTATCTGACGCTCACCCTCCCGTTCGCTCGCGCCGTCACCCAGCGGTTCCCCGACGCCGACCGACTGGCGGCGTTCTTGGGTGTCTTCTTCGGCCTGATGAACGCCGCAGCCTTGCTGCTGTCGTTGTTCGCCGTGAACCGGCTCTTCGCGCGGTTTGGGGTGGCAACGATGGTCCTCGTCCTGCCGGTCATCTACCTCCTGGGGTTCGGGATCCTCGCCATCGTCTCCACCTTCGCCGCGCTGGTGGTCTTTCGGTTCGTCCAGTTGCTTTGGGTCTACGCCGTCTGGAGTCCCGGCTGGGAAGCGCTGTTCAATGTGGTTCCCGCCGATCGTCGAGCCGCGATCCGAACGATGATGGAGGCGGGCCCGCGGCAGGCGGGGGCGGTGGCAGCTGGCGTGGTGCTCATTGCGGCAGATCATGTGCTCGCTCCCCGCCATGTGTTCGTCATCGGAGTCGCCGCCGCCGCGCTCGCCGTCTTCCTGGCGTGGCGCGCCCGCCAGAGCTACCGCGATGCCGTCATTCAGAGTTTGAGAGCCGGGTGGCCCGACGTCTTTATTGCGGAGGAACATCCCTTTGGCGGTTTTCAGCAGGACGCCACGGCGCTCGAGGCGTTATTGGTCGCCGCGTCGGACGCCGATCCCAGACTCAGGCGAATCGCGCTGGAGATCCTTTCGGACGTTCAATCGCCGGCGGCCGAGCCTCCGTTGCGAGCTGCGGTGAGCGACCCGGATCCTGAGATCAGGGCCGTGGCTCTCCAGGCGCTCGCGAGGCGAAAGATCCCCGCGGTCGCCGAACAGGTGCGCCCATTGCTGACTGACCGAGACCCGACCGTTCGCGCGTGGGCCGTGCGGGCGGCCGGCGTGTGCGGATGGACGAGCAGCGACATCGCCGCTCATGTTGGTCCACTCCTGTCGGACCCCGACGCCACGGTGAGGGCAACCGCGGCCGTGATGCTGAGCTCGAAAGACGCCGACCCACGGGCTCGCCCGGCGCTCGAGGCGATGGCGCGAGACCCGCGGCCCGATTCACGAGCAGTGGTCCTCGAGGCACTCGATAGCGGTGACGGGTTCGAGTCCGACCTCGCTCGGACCGGGCTCGCCGACCCGGACCCGGTGGTTCGCCGGGCTGCGGTCCTCGCCCTCGGCCGGCTGGAAGGTGACCGGGCGGCGGAATGGCTCGTGCAGGCGCTCGATGACGACGAGCTGGCCGTTCGAGAGGCGGTTGGCCAGGCGCTGCGTCACGCGAGGCTCACCGACCAGGCACCGGTCCGCCGATACGCGGACGAGCAACGTGACCTCGCCCTTCGGTACCACCGTCTGTGGATGTCGGTTGATGCAGAAACCGACGACCGCATTTCGCTGGCCGCCGACTCTCTTCGTCATCGATCGCTCAATCACGCGCGGAGCGCCCTTCAGGCGATGGCGCTCTTCACCGACCGTGAGGCGTTCGAGGTGGCGCTGGACAATCTTGAAAGCCGTGACCGGGATCAGATCGCCGGGGCACTCGAGACCCTTGAGACAGTCGGCGAGCCCGAGGTGGTTCGGCCGCTGCTCCCCTTGTGGGAAACGAGCAATGGCGCGAAGCGGGACACGAGCGCTGTTCTTCGAACCATGCTTTCGGATGACGATCCCTGGCTGCGAGCGTGTGCAGCAATGGCGGGCCGTTCCATCACCGACCCCTCGCTCAGCACGCTGATCGAAGAAGCTGCACGAAACGATCCAGACCCTACGGTTCGTGAAACCGCGAGCTGGGCGCGTCAAGGAGGAGAGCCAATGGAAACCGTCACCACGCTGCCGCTCATGGAGCGGCTGTTGTTTCTTCGGAAGGTTCCGCTGTTCGCCGAACTGTCGCCGAAAGACCTCAAACACGTCGCCGAGGTGGTCGCGGAGCGCGCGTTCCCCGATGGATCGACCATCGCGGAGGCCGGCGAATGGGGTGATGAAATGCACGTGGTCGTTTCGGGCGAGATTCGGGTGGTCATGGGAGGCGAGGCCGGTCAAAGCGAGATCGCTCGGCGGCGGCCCGGCGACTACGTCGGCGAAATGTCCATCATCACCGGCGAGCCTCGAATGGCGTCACTCGTCGCCGCCGGCGACGTCCGGACGCTCAGCATCGACCGAAAGCGGTTCGAGCGAATCCTTCTGGAGCGGCCTCAGGCAAGTCTGGCCGTCATGCGGGGGCTGTGTCTGCGCCTCCAAGAGGCTCACCGCCAAGCCGCTCCCGCAGCCAGTCCAGGATGATTTCGAACCGCTGGACGCGGTGAGTCGGGTTCCCCGACCGGGTGAGCTCGTGCCCCTCCGCAGGGAACCGCACCATCTCCACATCCCTCTTCAAGAGCCGAAGCGTCACGAACAGGTGCTCCGCCTGCTCGATCGGGCACCGGAGGTCGTTTTCCGAGTGCAGGATCAGCAGCGGCGTGGTGATCTGGGTGGCGTAGGTCGCCGGCGACATCTTGACGTAGGCATCGAAGTCCTCCCAGAGGAACGACCCGAGGTATCCCTTGAAGTCCCATCCGTAGTCGGAGGACCCCCATTCGGACACGAACTGGTTCACCGAGCGCTCGGAGATCGCCGCCTGGAACCGGTCGGTGTGACCGATGATCCACGACGTCATGTAGCCGCCGTATGACCCGCCCATCACGCCAAGACGGTCGGGGTCGATGAACTCGAAGCGCTTCACCGCCTCGTCGACCACGGCCATGCAGTCCTCGTAGTCGACGGTTCCCCAGCCCGGGCCGAGCCCTTCCTTCGGTCCGCGAATGGCTCGCCCCCAGTCCTCGCTGTATCCGGAGGACCCGCGAGGGTTCGAGTACACGACGACGTAGCCGCCGCCCGCGTACACCTGGAACTCGTCGAAGAACTTGTTCCCGTATTGCGTGAACGGTCCTCCGTGGACGTTCAGGAGCATGGGGTACTT
>JALYGK010000037.1 GCA_030777105.1 Actinomycetota bacterium
GGAACGGAAAGTGCGACGAGGAAGACATCGAGCAGTCCACGAAGCAAGGCGTGGTGTGTCCCTCGGTTCCCGTTCCCATCGGCACCGGGATCCTGCTCGCCGGAGGAAACGAGAACGTCTTCCAAAAGAACTACATCTTCAACAACTGGCGGTACGGGGCCATGCAGTTCTGGGTTCCGGCGGCGGCGCGAGAGGAGCCAGACCCGAGCAAGCAGTACGACACGTCGCATCGAAACCAGTACCTCGAGAACCGGATGGGTGTTCGGCCGAACGGAGTGACCGACCTGAACGGCACCGACTTCTACTGGGACGTCGAGGGTTCGGGCAACTGCTGGCAGGACAACGTCCCCGCCGCGGGACGCGAGATCACCACGGACCCACCCACGCCCGGGCTGTTCCCGAAGTGTGACGACCCGGGGAAGGACCAGTTCCGCCCCGGCCCGCTAGTGGGCGTGTATGGCTCATGTGCCACGTGGTCGAGGGACAACTACGAGCCGCCGGGGTGCGACTGGATGCAGCGCCCCGCCGAACCCGAATAGGTGACGCTCGAGCGGCCGTCCCATCGCCGCTGAAGCCGCGGGCCCCACGTTGACGAGAACGGCCCAGAGCCCCAAAATGTCGGGGCACCGGAGGAGCCTGAACGGGCTAGACAGCGCGTTTGGCCGCTCCTCCGGAGCGGTAGAAGCAACTGTTGGTCGATTCGCTTCCGATGAAGCGAGGGACCGGGGGGATATGCGGGCCAAGAGCAAAACGGAAGTGGCGGGGGCTGCGACGAGACGGCGCCGGTCGCTGGTGGCGTCCGCCTTCACCAGCGTCCTCATGACGGCGGGCGTCTTTGGTTTCTTCGGCCCAGCCGAGGCCGCAACAACGAACCAGCTCCTTCCCCCCAAGCCATCACTCTGTCCGCGCGGGACCGCTCTGATCACCACAGGGACGTACAGGGGGCTCTGCACCACCGTTCAAGGCGTGATCTTCAACCCCATCACCAGGAAGATCCTGTACTCGCCCCCGCCGAGAGTCCCCGCCATCAAGCCGCCCAGTCTGCCGAGCACTCAGCCGCCCGTCGGGAGCCAGCCGACGGCCCCGGGGCCCGGAACCCCGGCGGCGCCCAGCGCGGGCGGAAGGCCCGCCAGCTCCAGCGGACGGCCCCACCTGATCAGCTCCTCGATCATCTCCAGCCACTCGTACGGGACGCCGTACGGCGTCTACTTCGGCAACTTTGGCGGCGGGAAGACGTACTTCTCCCCGACCGGCCTCACCCGGTTCGACCCCTACCGGAAGGTGTATTACCTGAGCGCGTTCGGACGCCCGCTGGACAGCGACGTCTCAACGGCCGTGATCGACGCGACCCGGGTCTCGCCCGTCTCGACCAGAGTCCCTCACGCCCCGGACGAGGTGTGGCTGCTGCTCCCGGTCGGGCTGGTGCTGCTGACCATGGTCACGTACTTGGTGCTGGAGCCAGACGCGGACCGGGTGCTCGTCTAGTTCACCGGTTTTTCCGTACCCGTCACACCGGAGCAGCGGTATCTCGTTCGTCGGCCGGCCCTTCGTGGGGCACCCCGGCACTCGCCGGTGCGGCGGCTCGCTCGGGACGAACAGCGAACCACACCAGCGTGGCCACCGAGAGAAGCACGACAACGACGCTGGTCCACTGACTCCCCGTTAACCCGAAGAAGCGGTTCTCCACACGAAGGAAGTCGGTCAGGATTCGCCCGATCCCGTACCACGTGGCGAAGGTGAGTGTGAGGATCCCCATTCGGCGATGGCGAAGGTTGAGGAAAAGCAACAGCGTCACCAGCAGGATCGTGGCCCCCAGGTCGTACAGCGCCGTCTGGTGCACAGCCGCCCCGGTGGCGATGACGTCTCCATTCGAGTCGATGAGGTTGGCGCCCTGCGTGGTGATGATCTGCGTCTGGCCCCCCGCCAGTGCCGTGGTGCACTCGCCAGCCACGCATCTGTACCCGGAGAGGTTCCCCCCGCGATAGGCAAACCCGAGCGGCCATGAGGTCGGCTTGCCCAGGTGGTCGCCGATGATGAGGTCGCCGATCCGGCCGATGATGATCCCCATCGGGATGCCGATGGAAGCCGAGTCCATCGCCGCAAGGAACTTCACGCCCCGACGGCGAAGGAGCGGATAGCAGAAGACGATGGCGCCGATGATCCCGCCGAGGAGGCTGATTCCGCCCCTCCACACGTAGAACACCTCGACGACGTTGTCGAACTCGGACAGGTGCGTGAGCACGTAACCCAGGCGGGTTCCGACGAGCGTCCCGATCAGCGCCCAGAACGGCACCGCCGACGCCTGCTCCTCGGGGATACCGCGCTTCCGTGCCTCGTGGAGGAAGATGTACGCCCCCGCCAGGAACCCGATCGCGATACCGAGGCCGTGCGGCGAGACCAGCCGGAGGTCGCCCACCTCGATCAAGCGATCCAGCACTCTCCAGCCGATTTCGGCGACGGTTGCGAACGGCATCGGCGAACTACTGTACCGGCGCGCTGATCGAGGGGACGCGACCGAGCACGAAGGGCGAAATGAGCGACGACCACGCGTCACCGACCGCCCGGCCCAGCAACAGACCGCCGGCGACGTCGGCGGGAAAGTGCACGCCGAGGTACACGCGAGAGGCCGCGACGAGAACGGGCAGGGCGACCAGGCCGGCCTTCAGTGATGGCGAGAGATCGAGGTCCCTGGCCGCCACGGTGACGAACGCGAGCACGACGGCGGGATGGCTGCTGGGCCAGGTTGTCCCACGCGGCTTGGCGATCAACAGGCGGAACTCCGGGAGCGCGGCGTAAGGCCGTGGCCGCCCGACGATCCTCTTAAGAGCCTGCCCGACGGCCCACATCGAGAGCGCGGCGCCGAACGCGTCGACTGCTTCGCGGCGGTGTCTCTGGGCCCCGAGCGTCACCGCGGCACCGCCCGAAGCCCAGATGGACCCGAACTCGGTTATGCCCTTGAAGAACGCGTCGGAGACAGGACCCCGCGCCCGGTTCACCAGGCCGTAGAGGCGCCGGTCGAGGTCGTGGCCCCGGCCGCGGGCCGTCACAATGGCGATGCCGAGGGCGCCCACCGCGGCGAACGCGGGTAACCATCGCCGAGTCATCGGGTAGGCTTCCAAGGATGCGTCGCGAAGAGCCGGATCAAAGGAGAGAAACGCCGGGGCAGCCCGCCGGCGACGATGGGCTCCAGGCGGACAAAGAACATTTCCGCCAGCTCCAACGAGCCCGGCAAGGGAGAGTGGTCAAGACCATCCTCGCGCTGGCGCTGGCGGTCATCTTCATCGTGTTCATCCTGACGAATTCGCAAGCCGTCACGGTGAACTTCGTGTTCGTGAAGCGACAGCCGCCGTTGATCTGGGTGATGTTCGGGTGCGCGGTGGTCGGCGGGATCTTCGGATACCTGGTCGGCCGTCCGGGGAAAAAGATCCGGTTCCACCGCCGCCGCCGGGACGAGCAAGGCCAGTAGGGCCACCGCCCCGTCGACGTTCTCATCGCCTTTCCGCGTGAGCCTTCTGCGACCGGGCGCCCCGCCGGAGCAGCCGGGCGGCTCCCATCGCCGACACGGCCCGGGCGGCGAACGCTCCAAGTGGCCCGCCCTTGAAGCGGTAATCGATGCGGTGGCGAAGCCGCGTCTTGCCGCCCTCTCGGTGCTCCAGCCACGTCTCGACGGTCCCATCGATGAGCCCCGAAAGCTGGACGCGCGCGTACTCGGGCGGGCGGAGCTCAACGACTTTGGCATTGATCGTTGCGTGCACGCCCATGAACGACACATGCGTCGTGTATGCACTCCCCTTCCGAAGGCCGTCGTCTGGCACGCCCTCAACGGAGACGATGTGGCGGTTCCACCGCGGGAGGTTCTTTGGATCGGACACCACCTTCCAGACGGCGTCCAGCGGCGCTTCGACATCGACCTCCACTTCGACGACGCTCATCGATTCGGCACGGTCACTTCGTCCTCCTCTTCGCGGCCGGCTCCTCGCTCCCGCTGGTCCATCCGTCCCACCACACCACCCTCGACGGCCGTAGGCGAACCAGCGCAAGGTCGTCCGGGCCGCTGGCCGTCCCACGGAGACGCCGGCGGAGCGCTTCCCGTCCCTGCCTCACCGAGTCCGGCGCATACAGCCTTCCCTCGCCCTGCAAGAGCATGCCCGTCATCTCGGCGGCTCGCCACGTGGAGGCATACCCGACCGTAAGAGCGGCGCGAAACTCGCGATCCACGAACGCGAGGTCAGCGAACGCTCGTGAAAGGACCGCTTCCGCCTTCGGCGACCGCGCCGCCCGCTGGGGGCGGAGCGGGAGGACCGTCAGAAGCGGGCCCTCCAGGGCAAGCGCGCCGAACGTCGCCGCCGACGCCGCCTCCAGAACTCTGCCGGGGACGCCGCGATGGAACGCCCCGTCGCGGGCCGCCGACTGAAAGGACGTGGAGTAGTCGACGTCGGCGGGCCACCGACCCCAGCCCTCAAGGATGGTCCCCGCCGGATGATCCACGACGTAGCCTCCCTCCGGCTCGATTGCGGCGAACACTCGTCCGGGCGGAGACCACGCCAACGGCACGCGAGACGCGTCCACGGCGTATCCGGCGAAGAACCGAGCGTTCTTCACCGTGAAGCGCGCACCTGCGCGGAGCAACCGTGGTGCGGCGAGCACCGCCGAAGGCCAGGACGTTGGGTCGAGACCGTCGTAGACCCGAACCGTCCCTCGAAACGTGACCACCCGGCCGCCCTCCTCGACGAGGCCCGCGACGTGCGGGTCCTTCCGCCATATCCGCGCCTTCAGTGAGCTCCTGGAGGTGGTGACCCAGAGCCGGCCGCCATCGCGGACGTAGACCACCGGCGTAAGGTGCGGCCCTCTCGCCGTCCGGATGGATAGGTAACAGAGAACGCCGGAGTCCAGGATTTCCCGTGCCGAGGACGGGATGCCCGCGCTCACGATCGCGTCCGTCCGGAGCGCCGATCGCGTCGCGAGGGTCGGCCCGGTGGCCACGCCACCATGAGCCCGGTCCACGCAGCGTGGCAAACGACGCTCCCCAACACCCCCCCGCTCCACGCGGCCAGCGCACCCCACACCGCACCGGACACCATGGCTCCGGCGAGGATGGCCAGGCTTTGGCTCACCGCATTCACCCCGACGTATCCCCCCCACGTGAGCAGCGCCGCCAGGCCCGGGGCGAGGGTTTCCTGGAGGCGCCCCTGGAACAGCCCGCGCCAGAAGAACTCCTCCCCCGGAGCCGTGACGCCGGCCGCGACGACCAGAGCGGTCACTAACGGCAAGCCCCTTCGTTGGTCGTAGATCTCGGCGACATGGCGGTCGAAGACCTGCCACCGCCTGACGACCACGACGAATGCGACCGTCGCGGCGTACAGAAGCAGTCCACTTCCGAGTCCGATGCCGGCCGCCGCGGTCCACTCCACGCGAGGCGAAAGCTCGATATCGCCGGTGGCGAGCGACGCAAGACCGGCGACGCCGGAAGCGACGCCCATGGTGACCCACACAGAGGCGACTCCGGACCGGACCAGCCGCCACCCCACCGCCACTGCGGCGGCCCCGGCGACCATCAGGACAACGGTCAGCATGGCGCCGGTCCTTGCGTCAACGGCGAAGAATTGACCGTCAGGAGGGCAGGAAGCCGACCTTCGCGGCGAGTTCGGCAGTGAACGCCGTGATCACCGCGAGGTAGAAGAAGCCGGTTGCCGATTGCACCGCGGTCGGCCTTGATCCTCTTAGCGTGAGACGGATCATCACGGCGATGAGCGCCGTACACGCCACCATCCCCAGCGCAATCCACGTGGAGCTCCCGGCGATGGTGAGCAACGGGTTCAGATCGCTCGATCGCGTCGTCGGTTCGTCTCCCAGGCTTCCCACGATCACAGCGGCGGCCTCGAGGACGACCGCTGCGATGAGGATCCACGCCATTCGGTTGATGGGACCGCGACTGAGCTTTCGGTCTGTGAGGTACCAGTGCCCCAGCAGCAATCCATCCATGACTACTCCCATGAACGCTGCGCCGGCCAGGAGCTCGAAAAAAGCGACCGGGACGGAGGCCGCCGCGGTCCGAGCAAATGCGTACAGCATGACGACCGCGAGGGGAACGGTGGCGATTCCGAGCACGCGTCCCACGGTTCGAAGGCGGACGGCCATCACGACCAGCCACACAAGCGTGGCGAGCGTCATGGCCAGCAAAAGCTGCAAGGCAATGATCGCTTCGTCCATACGGAAAGAGGAGGTGGTCCCCACCCGAGCGGTGGCTGCAGCGGCGAGCGCCAGCACGAACACCACCCCGCCGGTGAGAAAGAAGAAGCCTCGGCGGACCTCGTTCCACAATGGGGTCAAGAACAGGAACGCCGCCCCTCCGGCCGCGGCTTCGGCGAGGACCAGCGCCATCATTCCCGCAGCGCCGGTCATCGATCGACTGGTCGTGAGGGGGCGAGCACCGGGATAGGGTATCCGCGTGGCGAGCGGCGCCAGAGAATCGATCGTTCACCTCCTCGGGGTCGAGGAGGTCGTCCAGGGCGCGGTGACGGAGAACATGACGGCCATGAAGGCTCGTTCCGGTGACGTTCCGGTCCTCGCCACACCGATGGTGCTGGCACTCGTGGAAGGCGCCGCGGTCAGAGCACTCGAGGGAAAACTGCCGTCTGGAACCACCACGGTTGGCGTTTCGGTCAATCTCACCCACGCTGCTCCAACGCCGGTTGGCGAAACCGTCGAGGTTCGGGTCCGGGTAGACGTCGTCGAGGAACGCCGCGTCCACTTTTCGTTCCACGTTTCGGACGCGCAGGGGGCCGTCGCGTTCGGCGTGCACGAACGGGCCATCATCGACCGAGATCGTTTCCTGGAGTTCGCCGAACGAAGGCGGTCCGGGGCGGCGGAACCGACCGACGGACCAACGGGTTAGGCGTCGACGTTGCAGCAGGCTGTCATTCTCTACGACGCGGATTGCGGCTTCTGTCTCTGGTCCCTCCACAAGATCCTGGCCTGGGATCGTCAAAACCGACTTCGTCCGGTCGCTCTCCAGGACCCAGAGGCAGACCGTCTGCTTCCGGGAATGGACGAGCGACAGAAGATGCGGAGCTGGCATCTGGTAACTCCAGATGGAAAGGTCTATTCCTCGGGAGAAGCCGTGGCGCCGCTGATGCGACTGCTCCCCGGAGGAACACCATTTGCGGTGGTGGCCTCGCTCTTTCCCGGATCCACCGAGTCGCTGTATCGGTGGGTGGCGCGGAACCGGGGGACGCTCGGCCGGCTTCTTCGACGGTCTGGAGTGTCGCCTACGCGAGGTAGGACGTCCGCTTCATCAGGCTCCCGTCGATCATCACGTTGATGCAGGCGGGTACGCCGGAGTCGAACGCTCGCTGAAGCGCCGGGCGTATCTCATCGGGCCTCTCGACTTTCTCCCCAAAGCCGCCAAGCGCCTCGACCATCTTGTGATACGGCGCCTCGGGGTTGAGATCAGCGGCCGGAGCGTTGCCGTCGCCGAAGATCGATTCCTGGGCCACCTTCGTCTGGCCCCACGCGCCGTCGTTCCCGATGATCCCGACGAACGGGATGTTCTGCCGAATGGCGCTCTCGTACTCCATCGCGTTCAGCCCGAACGAACCGTCGCCGTAGACGACGAGAACCTGCTTGTCCGGTTTGGCGAGCTTCGCCGCGATGGCGAACGACGGCCCGACTCCCAGGCAACCCAGCGGCCCCGGGTCGAGCCAGTGCCCCGGGTACCGGGCCTGGATCACGGACGAAGCAATGCCGACGATGTCGCCGCCGTCGCCTACCACGATGGCGTCGGGGTCGAGAAAGTCCCGAGTCTCCCTGGCGAACCGCTGCGGATGGATTGGCGAGGCATCCGACTCCATCCCCGCTCTCGCCTCCTCCGTCATTCGCTGTTCCTCCGCCCGAACCTCCTCGGTCCACGCGGGCTCCTCCGCCGAACCGGCGCCCGCGTCCACCAGCTGCTCGATCACCCTCCCGGGGTCGCCGACGACCCCCACGTCCACCGGGCGATTCCGGCCGATGTGCACGCCGTCGACGTCCACCTGAATGACTTTCACATCCGGAGCGAACCCGCGACGGCCAAAGCCGAGGCGGAAGTCCCAGTCGACGCCCAGCGCCATGATCACGTCGGACCTTCCCAAAGCGAATTTCCGTGCGGCGGAGAAGAAGTAGGGGTCGTCAGGTGGGAGACAACCCCGTCCGAGCGAGTTCAGCAGCACGGGGACCTTCAGAGCGTGCGCCAGCTCTGCGAGGGCCTCGTGGGCGCCGGACCACCTGACCCCTGCCCCCGCAAAGATGATCGGCCGTTCCGCGTCGCGGAGCAGACGAACCGCCTCCTTCACCTGATCCGGGTCGCCCTGAGGCTTCGCTTCGGTCCGATACCGCTCCGGGAGCCGATCGTCTGGCGCGGCGCCGAACTGAACGTCCAGCGGGAAGTCGAGGAACACCGGCCCCATTCGACCGGACAGCGCGTGGCGAAACGCCGCTGAAAGAAGCTCGGGGATCTTTCGGACGTCGTAACACGTTTTGGCCCATTTGGTGATGGGCTTTACCAGCTCGACCTGGTCCATCTCCTGGAGTGAACCCATCTCGAACTCGGACATCGGGTTCTTCCCGGACAGGACCAGCATGGGCGCGTTCGCATACTGTGCGTTGGCGATGCCCGTGACCGCGTCCGTGACGCCGGGCCCAGCCGTCACGCCCGCCACTCCCGGGTTCAGGGTGACCCGCGCCCAGCCGTCCGCAGCGTGGGCCGCGGCCTGCTCGTGACGGAAGTCGACGATTCGGATGCCCTCATCGACGCATCCGTCGTAGATGGCCGCGATGTGCCCGCCGGAGAGTGTGAACAGGTACTGAACGCCTTCGCGCTTGAGGATCTCCGCGACCAGGCGACCCCCATGTCTGAGTTTGTCCGTCACGGCGTCCTCTACCCTATCCGTTCCATGCGGATCTTCAGACGAAGAGTTTCACAACCCCGTCCGGCACCGTCACCGTCGTTTCGCCGCAGCGCCACCACGACGGCAGGAGCCGATGAGTCTGACTGGCGCACGTATGACAACGTCGCGGAAGCGTACGCCCGCGTCCACGCTCCCCGAACGGCGCTTCCGGCTCGAGATCTGGTCGAGCTCGCGCGGGTCCGCGCTGGCGCCCGCGTCCTGGACGTGGGAACCGGTACGGGCGTGGTCGCTCGAGACGCTGCGGCGCATGCCGGCGACAGCGGCGTGGTCGTCGGCGTCGACGCGTCGATCGGCATGCTCCGCCGGGCGCGCGGCGATGGTGGCGGCCCCCTCTACGTCACGGCGACCGCCATCGACCTGCCATTTCCAGATGAAGCGTTTTCACATGTCCTGGCGTCGTTCGTGCTGAGTCACTTCGCGCGGTACGAGACCGCTCTGTTTGACATGGTCCGTGTGCTGCAACCGGGCGGGCAACTCGGCGTGGCGGCGTGGGGGGCGGGCGAGGATGAGTTCTCCCGCGCGTGGCAGGAGTTGGCGGAACAGTACGCCGGGCGGGAGTTGCTGCGCGACGCGAGGAAGCGGGCCATGCCGTGGGCGGAACTGTTCGAAGACCCGAACCGCCTCAAATCGGCTCTCTACGACGCTGGGCTTCGCGACGTCCAGGTGGAGCACCGCGAATACCGCTTTCAGGAGACCGCCGGGGAATACCTGGAAGCGCGAGAGACGGGGGCGGTCGGGCGCTTCCTTCGGCAGATGCTCGGCGAGCGGCTCTGGGCGACGTTTCAAGCCCGGTCGCGGCAGGTGTTCACCGAAAGCTTCCCGGCTCGGTTCAGCGACTTTCGCGACGTCAACCTGGCTGTCGCTCGCAAGCCGTGAAGTCGGAGAACCTCCGCGACTTCGTTCACTTCTCGCCGGAGGCGGTGACGCGAACCACGGTCTTCGAAACCGGCAGGCTGTGGAGCGAAGTGGTCTGCTTCGACCGGAACCAGGGGATCGGGCCGGTGAAGGACCTGGACTCCGATGCGTTGTTCACGATCCTTGCTGGGCAGGCGGTATTCCAGGTGAATGGCCGGCGTAGCCGCTTGGAGCAATGGGGCACCGTGCTGGTCCCGGCCGGAGCTGAAGTGACCGTAAAGAACGCTTCGATCGATCCACTCGTGCTGTTCGTCGTGGCGGCGCCGGCACCGGTCGCCCGCCCGATCACCGAATGACCCACGTCGAGCCAACGGCCAGGCAGTATGCTCTGCCGGTGCGACGCGTCGCCCCGGTCCTCTTGGTGGTCGCTGTTCTCACGGCGTGTGGCCGAGATACGCCCACCGTTCAGCCAACCGCACAGCCGAGCCCTTCACCAACGGCTTCACCCACGGCATCGCCCACGCCGACACCGGTGAGCGGCCCGGTGTTCGAGCTAACCGAAACAGACTTCGAGTTCGTCCCTTCGGTCTTCGCCATGCGGACGGATCAGAACATCACGATCGTGAACGAGGGCCAGACGGTCCACAACTTTTCGATCGAAGGGACCGTAGCGGACATCGACACTCCGGCCGGTGAGACGACCACGCTCGAAGCGATCGGCGGAGCGGCCGACCCGGGGACCTACAACGTCTTTTGCAAGTATCACCGGTCCCAGGGAATGACCGGGACCATCTACATCGTCGAGGGCGAGGAACAGGGCGGCGAGTACTAGGTCTGTGTCGCCCTGAACCAGGGAGATGGGCCCGGCCACACCGTTCGGGGCAAGCTTTGCTTCCCTCAACTCGCCAACTTGGGGCATGGTACTGAGGTGTCGGGACGGCCAAGCGTTGGTGAGCGCGTGGAGCATCGGGTCGAGGTCACTTCGGAGATGACCGCCACCCTCTTCGACCGCGAAGTCCACGCCCTGTACGCAACAGCCTGGATGGTTCGACACGCTGAGGAGGCCGGCAGGTTGCTGGTCGAGCCACAGCTCTCTCCCGATGAGGACGCCACCGGCTATTCCATTTCGCTCACCCATGAACGGCCCGCCCCCGTTGGAACGCCGCTGGTCATCACCGCCACGGTCGTCGCGGCGGATGAGCGCCAGTGCACGACCGACATAGAAGTAAGCGCCCCGTTCGGTGTGGTGGGACGGGGCACGTTCGTGCAACGCTACGTGCCTCGCGGCTGGCTCGCCGCTCGTGCGCCCGCCGAGCAAGAAGGTCTCGCCGATGACAGGGAGGACTGACATGGCATACGAGCAGCTGATCGTCGAGCGAGACGAGTCGGTGGTGACGCTCAGGATGAACAACGCGGCGCGCCTGAACGCGCTGTCGCCGACATTGACGCTCGAGCTCCTGAATGCGCTGGAGGAGCTCCGTGACGACTCCACGGCCAGGGCGATCATCCTGACCGGCGAGGGCCGCGGGTTCTCCGCTGGCGCGGACCTCAGCGCACTCCAGGAGCCATACATGAAAGGAGAGCGGCCGAAGCTCTCCCTCTTCCTCCAGGAAGGCTATAACCGCCTCATTCCCCTTCTGGCCGAGACGCCGAAGCCAGTGATCGCAGCGATCAACGGCGTGGTGGCGGGAGCCGGGAACTCGATCGCACTGGCGTGTGACTTCAGGATCGCCAGCGAAGCTGCTTCCTTCACCATGGCGTTCGTGAAGATCGGGCTGGTTCCTGATGCCGGATCGACCTACCTCCTTCCGCGCACCGTCGGAATGGCGAAGGCGCTGGAGCTGGCCCTCTTGAGCGATCGAATCGACGCCGCAACAGCGCTGGAGATCGGGTTGGTCAACCGGGTGGTGCCGGCCGATGCGGTCCTCGCTGAAGCGACGGCGACGGCGAAGAAGCTCGCGGAGCTGCCGACAAGAGCAATCGGCTTAACGAAGCGACTGTTCAACGAGTCGTCGCGACTGACGCTGCCGGAAGCAATGGACCGCGAAGCCGAAGTGCAGGACGAAGCCGCCGCCACGGACGACCACTTGGAGGGCGTGCTGGCGTTCTTGGAGAAGCGGACGCCGGCGTTCAAAGGACGATAAGGGGTTCGTCGGGGTCGGGCCAGGCGGACGCCGAACTCGCCTCCACCCGCGTTTTCCCGCGCGGATTGACTAGTCATTGGTCACTAGGTAACATGACTCGACCGTTGGCCGTGCCATACGGTCAATACATGGGACTCCCGGGTCTTCCGACCCGGTGCCGCACCAGCGGGAGCGTCCCATGCGGGTCTGATCGCCCCCCGATCTGCCCGCGAAGAGGCCCCGGGCAGGCCCGCGCCCGGGGCCTCACCCTTTTCCCCTAGGATCGATCGTCATGGACCAGGAACCGACGTTTGAGAATCGGGTGGTCGGCGTGTTCCGGGACCGAGCCGCCGCGGAACGAGCCGCTGAGGCGGCGCGGACCGGTGGCGAGGTGAGGACAGACCAGGTTCAGATCGACGCCGAAGCCGATGAACGGTTCGCGCTTCGCGGCGAAATGCGAGAAGAGGTCGACCACACCGTCGCGGGCCCCGGACCGGTTGGCCCTTACACGAAGGAAATGACGAAAGGGCTCGTCAGGTCTCACCTCCTCTGGGTTCCCGTCGGCGTCGTGATTGCGCTGCCGCTCGCCTTCATTCCAATAGGTGACACGTCGTTGGGGTTTCGACTGGTGCTGTGGGGGATCGTCGGTGCAATCGGCGGCGCGGTCGTGTCGCTGTCGATCGGAGGTGGACTCAGCGCAAAGGGACCGCGCGACTCGATGGCGGTCGAACGTGGCGTGACGGTAGGTATCACCGCGTCGAGTCCGGAGGAGGCACGCCGTGTTGCGGACGTATTCGCGAAGCATGATCCCATTCGAGTCGACGCCGGTGTCGAGGGACGTCCGACTGGAATGGTGTCTCGGGAGCCGGAAGACGAGAAGGCCGGGAAGGGCGAGCTCCTGCCAGACGAAGAGTGACGTCACTCTTCGTTCTGCGAGCTAGTCATAGCGCCCGGCGTGTAGAGGAGAAGGGAGGGCGGCATGGCCGAGGATGACAACCGTCGAGCGGTCGAACGGCTCTACAGCCTGATCGGGAAACAGGACTGGACTGGAGCACACGACCTGTTCCACCAGGACTACGTGCAGGAGTGGCCGCAATCCGGGGAGCGGATCCGCGGAGTGGACAATTCCATGGCGATCAACCAGAGCTATCCCGATATGCCTGGGGTCGATGTCCGACGCGTTCTGGCGAGCGGAGACGTAGTTATGGCGGAGGTGACGCTGAAGTACCCGAAGGCCGGCAGCTACCACGGCGTCAGCATCTTCGAGTTCCGCGACGGGAAGATCGTGAAGCAAACCGACTACTTCGCGCAGCCGTTCGAGGCCCCCGAATGGCGCTCGAAGTGGGTCGAGAAGATGTAGCTACCTCTCGCATGACCCAGACGCAGAAGCGCTGGACGCTGACCGCGGTCATCCTCGGTTCGGCTATCGTTTTCCTGGATTCGACCGTCGTGAACCTGGCGCTTCCGCGGATCGGTCAGGAGCTCCAGAGCGACCGGATCGGCGTTCTGGAAGGCCAGTCGTACATTTACAACGCCTACCTGCTCACGCTGAGCGCGCTCCTCATCCTGGCCGGAGCGCTCAACGACTACTTCGGAAGGCGAAGGATGTTCGGCGTGGGCCTGATCGGATTCGGGATCACGTCACTGTTGTGCGGGGTCGCGCCGAGCCTCGAGTCGCTGATTCTCTTTCGAATCCTTCAGGGCGCCACCGGCGCCCTTCTCGTCCCGGGCTCCCTTTCGATCATCACCGCGTCGTTCGAGGGTGAAGAACAGGGGCGGGCGTTCGGCATCTGGGCGGGCGCCTCAGCCGCAACCACGATCCTCGGGCCGCCGCTCGGCGGGTTTCTGGTCAACTCCATCTCGTGGCGGGCTGCCTTCCTGATCAACCTACCGCTCGTGGCCCTTGCGTACTACGCAACGGTTCGTCACGTCGCGGAGTCCCGCGACGAAGGAGCGACCGGCCGGTTCGATTGGGTCGGGGCGGCGGTGATCGCGCTTGCGGTCGGAGGGCTCTCGTTCGGGGCGATCCGAGGACAGCAGCAGCAGTGGCAGGACGCAGCGGCGTTCATGGCGTTGGCGTTAGGAGCCGCCGCCGTCGTCGCCTTCCCGATTCTGATGGCGCGGTCGTCTCATCCGCTGGTCCCGCTCGAGCTCTTCCGGTCCCGAAACTTCAGCGTCACGAACGTCTCGACGCTGCTGATCTATGGCGCTCTGTACGTGAACCTGTACTTCACCGGGATCTTCGTCATTGGGACGCTCGGTTACAACGAGCAGGCCGCCGGCATCGTCGCGATTCCCGCCACGCTGCTGCTCGCGCTGTTCTCGACTCGCTTCGGAAAGCTCGCCGCGCGGTACGGCCCCCGGCTCTTCATGACGGTGGGTCCGGTGATCATGGCCCTGGGACTCCTCTGGCTTGTCCGCGTCCCCCCGGACAGCGAGCCCTGGAGGTTCGGTTTCGACGCCGGGGAGCGGATCTTGCCGCCCGCCGCCTATTTGATCGACCTGTTTCCCGCTTTTGTGGTCTTCGGCGTCGGACTCGTCATCATGGTCGCGCCGCTCACGACGGCCTTGATGACGTCCGTGCCGCGGGATAAGTCGGGCGTGGGGTCCGCCATCAACAACGCCATCTCGCGAGTCGGACCACAGCTGGCCGGCGCGGTGATCTTCGTGGCCATCGCCGCAAGCTTCTACGGCGGCCTGGCGAAACGAGCGCCGAATCTGGATACGTCCTCCCAAGAAGTCCGCGACAACATCTCCCCTCTCAATCGGCCACTCGAGCCCGTCAGCCCCCCGGTTCTTCGGGCGGTGCGTGAGAGCTCCACCGATTCGTTCCACCTGGCGATGCTCATCTCCTCTGCGCTGCTGCTCGCCGGAGCCGCCGTGAACGGCATGGGCATTCGAAACCCGGAGCGGGCGGGCCGAGCCGCCGAAAGTGTCCCGGAGGCCGCCGCGTCGCCACCGTCGCCGGCACCGGCCCCGGCGGGCGCTCGCCCGGGCCACGATCAACCGCCGTAGGCTGCCTTCGGCAGCCATAAACGATCGATGACATCGAGCGAGCTTCTGCTTCTCGACTGGAAACGACGGATCTTCGAGCTCTACGCGGAGATCCGCCGGACCGGCGAGCCGTCCCACGCGTGGGAGCGTTGGAAAGCCGAGCGAGACGAACTGTTCGCCACGCATCCGCAGTCGCCCATCCCGCCACCAGAACGGGCGCGCTTTTCGAGACTCCCATACTTTCCATACGACCCGGCCAGAAGAGTCGTCGCGCTCGTCGAGCCTGCGGCACCGGAGCACTACGACATCCAGACCAGCGGTGAGGCCGGCGGGTCGTATGGATTCACGCGGTTCGCCGTCGCCGTTTTCGAACTGGAGGACCAGCCGCTCAACCTGGAGCTGTACTGGCTGGACGGCTACGGAGGAGGGCTGTTTCTCCCCTTCCGCGACGCGACCAGCGGAAAGGAGACGTACGGGGCGGGACGGTATCTGCTGGATACCGTGAAGGGATCGGACCTCGGAATGGACGGCGACCGGCTCGTCCTCGACTTCAACTTCGCCTACAACCCTTCCTGCGCCTACGACCCCAAATGGGTGTGCCCGCTGGCGCCGCTTCCCAACCGGCTGAAGGTGCC
>JALYGK010000038.1 GCA_030777105.1 Actinomycetota bacterium
GCCCGGCGCCGCCGCGACGAGCGCGTCCTTCGCGTCCTCCACGATTCCGACGACCTCACGAAAGGCGGCGTAGGCGCGACGATCGTCGCCGCCGTCGACGGGTTTCTTAGCGGCCCGAGCCACAGTCCGGGATTGTAGGCACGTAGAATCTGCTTCTTGTCTGACCAGGTCGTCGTCCGCATACCCGCATCCACGCCGCACGTCGGCCTCGTTCGGGCCATGGCGAGCGCCCTGGCCGCTCACCTGAACTTCACGTACGACCGGATCACCGACCTCCAGATCGCGATCGACGAGGTCTGTTCCCGAATCATGGCGACGTCGGCTCCGGGGGCGAGCCACATTGAGGTCACGTTTTCTGTGGGCGAAGGGACGCTGACGGTCACCGCCGCGGGCGACCAGCCGGTAGGTGAGGGCGAGGACTTCCTCACGACCTGGTCGAAGGCGATCCTCGACTCCGTTACCGACGGTGTGGAGATCGCCCAACAGGACAGGATCTCCCGGATCTCGTTCCAGGTCGGAGCCGTCGGGAAGGCGGGCGGCGCGTGAGCGCGACCGAACGGCACCCCCAGCTCCCCAAGCCCGAAGTCAAGCGCATGTTCGAACGCCTTCGGCAGACGGAGGACGCGGAAACCCGCAGCGTCCTCATCGAGTCTCATCTGGGGCTCGTGGAATACCTGGCGCGCCGGTTCGCCGGCAGAGGAGAACCTCTGGACGACCTCGTTCAGGTCGCCACGATCGGCCTGGTCAAGGCGGTCGACCGGTTCGACCCCGACCGCAACGTAGAGTTTTCGACCTATGCCACGCCCACCATCGTTGGAGAGCTAAAGCGGCACTTCCGCGACAAGGGGTGGGCCGTTCGGGTGCCTCGCCGCCTCCAGGAGCTGAACCTTCGGCTCGGTCCCATCATCAGCAAGCTGTCCCAGGACCTCCAGCATTCGCCGACGGTGGCCGAGATCGCCAAGGCCGCGGAGGCGACCGAGGACGAGGTCCTGGAGGCTCTGGACTCCGCCCACGCGTACAGCTTGATCTCGCTGGATGCCGGGACCAACGAAGAGGGCCTCTCGTACCACGAACAGCTGGGCGACGTCGACGAAGCGCTCGAGGCGCTCGAGGACCGCGTCAGCGTGGCACCGCTGCTTCGAAGCCTTCCGAGCCGTGAACGGAGAATGCTCCACCTTCGGTTCTTCAAGGGCCTGACGCAGAGTGAGATCGCCGAAGAGCTCGGCATCTCGCAAATGCACGTCTCCCGACTGCTGGCAAAGACCTTGACGAAGCTTCGCGCCGGCTTGGAAGGCGACGAAGGACCGCCCGGCTGATGCGCCGGCTAGTGCTCGTCGCCAACCATAACGCACAGACGGTCAACCCGTATCGCCGCGAGGTGATCTCGACGGCGCTCCGGTCGCAGTTCGACGTGGAACTGATCGCGACGAAGGGGCGCGGGCACGCCACCGAAGTCGCTCGGCGGGCCGTCCAGGAAGGGGTGGACGTGGTCGCAGCGTTTGGCGGCGACGGAACGGTGAACGAGGTCACGAACGGACTCGCCTCCTCCAGGGTTCCACTCGCCATCCTTCCGGGCGGGATGGCGAACGTGTTCGCCCGGTCGCTCGGCATTCCGCATGACCCCGTGGAGGCAACGGGCTTCCTGTTGGAGAAGTCCGATGACGCGCCCAGGCGTGTTCCACTCGGCCGGCTCGACGACCGGTACTTCACGGCCAACGCCGGCGTCGGGCTGGACGCCGCGGTGGTCCGAGAGGTGGAACGCCGTCCGAAGAAGAAGAAGGTCGTCGGCGACTGGTTCTTTGCCTGGACCGCGGTCCGCGTGCTGGTGACTCGGCCGCGGCTCGGAGTGCCGAAGCTACGTATTCGGTGGGGCGATGACCCCAAGAACGTCCGCGACCGGATGGCGGTGGCCGTCTTTCAGAACACCAGCCCGTACACCTTCCTCCGAGGCCGGGCGATGAACGTGTGCCCCGAGGCGACCGTCGACGGCGGCATCGATTGCCTTTCCATCGACACAGAGCGGTCGTCCACCATCATTCGAATCGCGTTGTCGACGTTCGGACGGGCCCGCCATACGAAGAGCCGGCACGTCCTGTATCTGCACGATCAGCGGTCGATTCGGGTTTTGAGTGAGGCACCCCGGCCGGTACACGTCGACGGCGAGTACGTCGGTGAACGACAGGACGTGCTGGTCGAATCGGTCCCCGACGCGATGTCGGTCATCTGCTAGCCGCGGTTCGCCGCGCGAATCCGATCTCGAATCGGAATCGCCGCCGCCGGGTCGTTCGTCGCCAGGGCGTCGACGCCAGTCTCGAAGAGCCGTTGGATGGTACCCGGATCGTCAACCGTCCAGGTTCCGATCCTCACTCCATCGGCGTGGGCGGCTTCGACGAACCCCGGACCAGCTGCTTCCAGCGCGACGACGTGCGGGAGCGCCAGCGAATGTCCTTTCGCCTTCACGTAGGTGAGCGACGCCCACGGGTCGATGGCCGCGACGGTGAGGAACCCCGTGGGGACAGACGGTTCGAGCGCCCGGACCCGCTCGATCGACAGCCAGTTGAACGAACAAATGACCACCGGACCGGAAAAGCCGGCTTCGTGCAGCGTGGAGAGTGTCTTTTCGACCGCGGCCTCCTTCGGAGAGTCGAACGAGGGCTCCTCCGGGAGGTTCTTGATCTCGATGTTCACTCCAACCCGCCCGGACAGAACGTCCAGTGCCTCTCGTAAAGTCGGGACTTCGGTCTTCTCACCGCGCCCCTTCGACGCGTCGAGCTGCTTGATGTCAGCGACCGTCAGCTCGTGCACCTGGCCGCTGCCGTCGGTGGTGATCGACACGTCCAGGTCGTGAAGGATCACCGGCTCTCCGTCGGCGGTCAGACGGACGTCGAGCTCAACAAGATCGGCGCCGGCATCGATGGCCCCCTCGAACGCACGAAGCGTGTTTTCGGGGTACAGAGCCGACGCACCGCGGTGGGCCACGACCGCCGGCCATATTTGTCGATCGAGATTTGCCAAGACCATTGTGCCGGCCGAAAGCGCGTCAGTATAATCCGCCCTTCTCCGGATAGGGCCTGGTCTCGCACCCCACCGCCTTCCAGGGCCGAGCCGGGACCAGATGTCCGCCCGACCATCAGGGGGTCTCGCATGGATTGGGTTCACCGTGCGCGCTGCAAGGACGAGGATCCGGAGCTGTTCTTCCCGACCGGGAACACCGGACCCGCCGCTTCTCAGGTCGCCGCGGCGAAGGCCGTCTGCATGAGATGCGACGTGCGCACGGAATGCCTGGAGTGGGCCATGTCCACCGGGCAGGAGTCCGGCGTGTGGGGCGGGCTCTCCGAGGAGGAGCGGCGGGCGCTTCGGCGGGCCCGGCGGAAAGGTCTCCTCGTCCAGGCGGTCTAACGAAAACGGTCGGCTTCGGGTGCCGACTCTCCGGCGCTAGACCCGGCTCGACGGGCAGAGGTCGTTCAGCGGACACACGTCGCAGAGCGGCGTCGGCGCCTTGCACACCTGGCGGCCGTGCTCAATCAGGACGTAGGTGAACGAGAACCAGTCGTCGCGGGGTATCAGCCGCATGAGGTCCCGTTCGACCTTATCGGGGTTCGAGTTCGACGTGAACCCGAGCCGCTGGCTGACCCGCCGGACGTGAGTGTCCACGGCGATGCCGGCTTCCGGATCGGTCTTGTGGACTTCTGGATAGGCATTGCCCTGAACGATGTTCGCGGTCTTTCTGGCCACGCCGGGGAGCGAGTCCAGCTCAGCCATGCTCTTGGGGACTTCGCCTCCGAACTCCTCGATCAGCTTCTGCGCCGCGCCCCGGATCGCCTTCGTCTTCTGGTTGAAGAACCCGGTGGAGTGAATGTCGGCGGCCAGCTCCGACTGGGGCACTCGGAGGTAGTCCTCAGGTGTCCGGTACTTCTGGAACAGCGTCTGCGTGACCTGGTTCACCCGCTCATCGGTGGACTGCGCGGAAAGGATGGTCGCCACGAGCAGCTCGAGAGGGTTCGAGAACCGAAGAGCCACTGTCGCATCCGGGTACGCATCTTTCAGCCGCCGAATGACCACCGGTGCCCGCTCTTCGACCGGACTGTTTCGGTTGAGCCGCTCTTCAGTGAAGGGCCGCTTGGCCGCCGGCGGCTTCCCCCTCGTCTTGGCCCTCGCCGGCATCAGGTCCCCCGGAAGTCGGGCTTCCGCCGCTCCCTGAACGCCTTGATCCCTTCCTTCAGATCGTCCGAGTCGAACACCGCAGCAGCCATCATGTCGTACTCCGTCACCCGGTGAGCCTCGGTCGATCGGTCCACCGAGAGCTTCTGGAGGACCGCGCGGATGCCCCGCTTTGAACCCCGAATCGAAAGTGGCGCGCCCTCCGCGATCGCCCGGGCGAGCGCCTCTGCACGGTCGGCGAGCCGCGGTTCCGCGACCGCTTCGTTGACCAGCCCCCACTCCGCGGCCTCCGTGCCGGAGAGCTGACGTCCGGCGAAGAGGATCTCGCCGGCACGCTTCGACCCAACGGCGAGCACCAGACGCTGGATGTTCTCGAAGTTGATGAGGAGACCGAGCTTCGCAACCGGAATCCCGAACCGCGCGTCCTCCGCCGCGACGGCGAGGTCACATCCCACGGCGATCTGACAACCGGCCCCCAGCGCGGCACCGTGCACCTGGGCGATCACCGGCACCGGATGATCCGCGATGGCCGCGACCGCCTCCTCGAACGTACGGCCGTAATCGAAGCCAGGTGGCCGCATGATGGTGATCTCATCGAAGTCCGCTCCGGCGCAGAAGTCCCGCCCCTTGCCCGCGAGCACGACCGCCCTTGCGTCGGGTTCCACGGCAAGGTCCCCAAACGCTTTCACCAACTCCTCGAGCATCCCGGTCGAGACGGCGTTTCGTTGCTCGGGCCGGTTGAGAACGACCCGTGCGAACCCGCCGCCCCTTTCCACCTCGACCAGAGGCATGAGCGCTAGCTCACGACGGCGATGACGTCGCCCTCCTGGACAACGCCACCCTCTTCGACGCGAACCTCGGCCACCGTTCCATCGACCGGGGATTCCACGGGGATCTCCATTTTCATCGACTCCAGGATGACGAGCGCGTCCCCGGCCGCCACGGCGTCACCCGGCGAGACCAGAACGCGCCACACGTTGGCCACCATCTCGGCGACGACGTTGGTCACGTCAGGCGAGCACGGCCGACCGGTCCGGCTCGGCGGGGAGTGACAGCAGCGATCTGGCCTCCTCGGGCTCGGCCACTTTCCGGCCCTGGAGCCTGACGATCGACGCCGCGGCCTCGACCAGGTCCCCGTTCGAGCCCGCCATCTCTCCGGACGGCAAGTAGAAGTTGTCCTCGAACCCGACCCGGACGTTTCCGCCAAGGGCGGCGGCAGCGCCGACCATCGTCCACTGGTCCCTGGAGATCGCGATCACTCCCCAGGTCGAACCGGCCGGCACCACGCTCGCCATGTGGGCGAGGTTTCGTGCGGTGGCCTGGATGCCACCGAGCACCCCGTGAATGAGCGAGAACTGAATGGGTGGCGTGAGGACCCCGAGATCGATCAGCGGCTCGACCGATTCGACGTGGCCCACGTCGAAGCACTCGCACTCGGGCTTTACCCCCGCTTCGTTCATCTGCTGGAGGAGGAAGATGATGTCGTCGAAGTTGTTCTCGAACACGAAGTTGAACACGAAGCCCTTCCGCTTCTCGCTGTATTTCGCGTAATTCATCGATCCCATGTTGAGCGCGCCGATTTCCGGCTTGAGCTGCGTGATGTGTCCGACGCGTTCCGCCATCGGAAGCCCGACCCAACCCGTCGAGTAGTTGATGATGATGTCGGGGGTGTCGGCCAGGACCGCCTGAGTGATCGCGCGATAGTGCTCGGGGTCCACGGTGGGAACACCCTCTGGAGTCCGGGCGTGGATGTGCACCATGGAGGCTCCCGCGTCTCGCGCCCGCCTCACTTCCTTGGCGTATTCCTCGGGTGTGTACGGGATGCCCGGGCACTGCTGCTTGTTGGCAACGGCGCCCGAAACCGCGCACGTGATGATGCAGGCTTCTTCGGCGGTCATACGTCCTCTCGGTTAGGTCGAACCGGAAGAATACTCGCGTGCCAGCCGCAGATAGGTCCCCACGCCCCGGCGAATGAACCGGTCCACGTCTTCGTCATCCAGCGTTCGGATCAACTTGGCAGGCGAACCGAGCAGGAGCGACCGCGGCCCGAACTCCTTCCCTTCGGGGACCAGTGCACCGGCCGCGACGAGCGATTCGTCGCCGACCACCGCGCCGGACAGCACGACGGCACCCATTCCGATGAGACAGCCGTTCCCGATCGTGCAGCCGTGAATCACGGCGTTGTGCCCAATGGTGCACTCGTCGCCGATGACGACGGGTTTGCCGGTGTCGGTGTGGACGACGGCTCCGTCCTGGATGTTCGTGCGCTCGCCGATGCGGACGGTGGACGTGTCGCCTCGTACCACGGCGTTGAACCACACGCTCGACTGTTCCCCGATCTCGACGTCGCCGACCACTTGGCCGCCGTCCGCAATGAACACCGTCGAATGCAGCGATGGAGTTCGGCCGAGATATGAGCGGCTCACCAACGATCGGCTACACGGGAAGCACGCCGTGCTTGCGCCACGGACGCTCCATCGTCTTCGTCTGGGCTATCTCAAGGCCTCGCGCGATGGTCGAGCGCGTATCGGCCGGATCGATGAGGTCATCGATGAACGACCATCCGGCCGCGATGTACGCGTTGATCTGCTGCCGAACGGTTTCCACCAGCTGGTTTCGGGCGGCGCCCTGCGCTTCGGCATCCCCGGCCGCTTCGATCTGCTTCCGGAAAATGATGTTCACGGCGCCCTCCGGTCCCATCACGGAGATCTCCGCGGTCGGCCAGCCCACGATCAGGTCCGGTTCGTACGCCCGCCCGCACATGACGTAGTAGCCGGCGCCGTACCCTTTTCGGGTCACGACGGTCACCTTCGGCACCGTCGCCTCCGCCACCGCGAACAGCATCTTGGCGCCATGCCGGATGATCCCCTGCTTCTCGACGGCCGATCCGACCAGAAAACCGGGGCAGTCCATCAGGAAGACCAGCGGAATGCCGAACGCGTCGCACAGCCACACGAACCGCGCGGCCTTGTCGGCCGCGTTCACGTCGAGAGCCCCTCCCAGCAACATCGGCTGATTGGCAACGATCCCCGCCGGTCGTCCACCGAACCGCCCGAACCCCGTCACCAGATTCTTCGCCCAATCGGGCTTCATGGCGAAGAAGTCGCCGTCGTCGACGATCGATGTGATGACCTTCCTGACGTCGTAGGCCTGCCGCGGGTTCGCCGGGACGATGTCGTACAGCTCCTCGCACCGCCGGTCGGGTGGATCGTCCGACGGAACGACGGGCGGCTTCTCCAGGTTGGAGGACGGGAAGTAGCCGAGGTACTTCCGGACGACCCGGAGGCATTCCTCGTCAGACGTCACCTCGAGGTCCGCCACGCCGCTGAGCCTGTTGTGAACCTGCGAACCGCCCATCTCTTCGGCGGTCACGTCCTCGCCCACCGCTGCCTTCACCAGCGGTGGGCCGCCCAGCGCCATGTGCGAGGTCCCCTTGACCATGGGAACGAAGTCGGCGAGCCCGGGGATGTATGCCGTTCCGGCAGCGCCCGGCCCCATCATCGCGGCGACCTGCGGAACGACGCCGCTCATGATGACCTGTTCGCGGAACAGGTCGCCGGTCCGGGCGAACATCGAGCCGGTCGCTTCCTGAATTCGGGCGCCCGCGGAGTCGACAAGCCAGACGATCGGGATTCGTTCACGAAGGGCCAGCTCACGCATCCGCGTCGCCTTGAGCTCCCCGACCATCCCGATCGACCCCGCCATCACGGTGAAGTCGTACGCGATGACGGCAACACGTCGCCCGTGGATCAACCCGACGCCGCACACGCACCCGTCGGCCGGCGTGACCTTCCCCTGCATCGACGGGGCGACCGACTGGTGGTGGGCGAGAAGCGCGAACTCGGTGAACGAACCCGCGTCGAACAGCAGATCCAGGCGCTCGCGGACGGTGAGCTTTCCTTCGGCGTGCTGTTTCTGGACCCGCTCCGGGCCGCCCATTCGGAGGAACTCCTCGCGCCTTTCGCGCAGCGCCTTCGCGTGCCCTCGAAGGTCGGGGCCCTCGTAGCTGTACGTGACCTGGGTGCGCTCCGGCTCGGTGGACGCGGCAGGCGGTAAACCGCCGGACTCGGCCGACTCAGCCATGGTGAACCTCCTGGGAGCCCTTCGCCGGAAGCCATCTCCCGATGCCTGCCCGGGCTCGCTACGGTCGAACTGTAACTCCCATCAGGGGGTCCGTCCGGTCAGGACGTCATGAACGCGCTCCATGGCCAGCCCCGCGGCCGCCCACAGCGGAAAGTAGTCCGGCCTGATCAGGCCATTGACGTGGCGCCTGGCGTACGAGTAGTCCCACGGCGCGTCGCCGAGGAGCTTCCGGAGAAGGAGGCCGGACGTGTACTCCACGGCGAGGAATCCCGCACCGTATGCCACGCCACGAACGAGGATCGGACGGTCGCGAAGCGATTCGTGCACCGGTTCATACAGCGGTGCCATCAATCCGTAGATCGGGAACATCCAGATCGAAGTGCGAGACGGCAGCCGTGCATCGCGACTTCGAATGAAATCGTGGATCCCCGTGAAGACGACTTCTCCACACCAGCCCAGAAGTCCGTACGCCGCGAACCGCCCGAACTTGCTCTGAATGACGAACCGACCATTCACCGGCTCTTCCATTCCGGGCGCCGCTTCTGCAAGAACGCGCTCACGCCCTCCGCCACGTCCTCGCTTTCCAGGTCCACGGTGAGCATGGCGTTCAGGTACGCCAGCGACTCCTCGAGGCCCATGTCTTCGGACCGGGAGAACGACTCCTTCCCGAGCCGGAGTACCAGCGGGCTCTTCCCGGCGAGCTCGGTGGTCAATTCATCGACCGCCCGGTCGAGCTCCGCCCTTGGAACGGCTCGGTTCACGATTCCCCACCGTCCGGCCTCCGCGGCCAGGAACCTCCTCCCCGTGAGCATCATCTCCAGGGCGATCTTGCGAGGTAGGTTCCGGCGGATGACGGCGCTGATCATGAACGGCCACAGTCCCAGGTTGATCTCGGGCGTCCCGAACTCCGCGTCGTCCGCCGCCACCACCAGGTCGCACGCGAGCATCACTCCGAACCCGCCCGCCAATGCCACTCCATTCACTCGAGCCACGACGGGCTTTGGATGGCGAATGATCCCGAGCAGGAGATCCCCGATGCGGCCGCGGCGAAAGTGGTCGCCCACCCGGCCGCCTTCAGGAACCATTCCGCCCAGGTCGGCGCCGGCACAAAATGCCTTCTGACCGGCCCCCGTCAGGACAACACATGCCACCGCCTGGTCGCCGGATGCCCGCTCCAATCCCGCCAGCAGGCCCTCGATCACCTCGGGGTTCAACGCGTTTCTCCGGTCGGGGCGGTTGATGGTGAGCCACGCGGTGGGCCCACGGGTTTCATAGGTCACGACGTCCCGGGCATCGGTTCCCATGGCGTCGAAGCCTAATTGGTGGAGGTCAGGCCACGCCGACTGGGCTCATTCCAAAAAGAAGATGGCCCCCGCTGGGGCCATCTTCGGTCGGCGTTCGCGAAGCCGAGGTCAGTTCGTCTTGTGTCCCTCGGTGGTGAGGGCCTGGCGGTCGTTTCCGCCCGCGATCGGGATCTTCTTGGCGCTGGTGAGCTCGCCAGCCTTCGGAACCACGACCTCCAGGATCCCGTTCTGGTACGAAGCTTGGATCTCGTCCGCGTTCACTCCCTGGGGCAGCGGAACGGCCCGCTGGAAGGAGCCATAGGACGACTCGAAGCGGTAGTAGTTGTCGCGCTCGGTGCGCTCCTCGTGCCGGCGCTCCCCCCGGATGTAGAGCACGCCGTCCTGCATGGTGATGTCGACGTCCTTCTCAGGGTCGATACCGGCCAATTCCGCCCGAACCACGAGGTTGCCGTCACGGGAGAAAACGTCTACCGCGGGCGCCCAGGTGTGGTCGTTCGTCCCTCTGGCAAGAGGAGTGAACCAGCCACTCCCGAAGAACCTGTTGGTGAGATCGCTCATCTCCCGTTCGAGCGTGAAGAGATCCCGCCACGGGTTCCATCTGGTCAGCATGTCCACTCACCTCCTCTATACCTCTCAATCTCCGCTGACCTGTCGAAATATATAGCGCCGTCCAGCCGCACGTGTCAACTTCCTTGACAACATCATTGGTAGGTCTTGCGCCGTAGCCGAACCGCGTCGTCTGGACCGAAACGAGCCGTTTCCGCAGGTCAGGTCCCTAGCTGGCTGCTGCTCGCCATTCCTCGCGGCCGTCCTGGCGGAGGCGCTTGCCACGATAGTTTGGGAAGTTGAGCGTGGCGTGCTGCCAGCACGTCGAGCCAGGATTGTAGATGGAGAGGCGAGTGGCGCACCCTGGAGCCGAACATGTCCTCCCGTCTCCCGAGGTCCGGGAAGGATTGGGGCGCTTTCCTGGGCGGCTTCCCTTCATTTTCGCTCGGGGCACGGCTGGACCCCCTCCACCTCATGTATTCGATGGGGGCGCGCGGACGGTTTTTGGCGGGGCCCAAACAGTTATGGAGAACTGGTGGCGGCCTTACCGGAGTGGGCGACTAGTGGAACGACTCTCTTCGAAGGGCTTCCTGAATCCTCACCGTGAGGTGCGGCGGCGCCTCCGACCGGCATTTGGTGCGGATGACCATCTTGAGCGTTCGGGTGAATTCGGCGCGGTCCAGGCACGGCTCACACTCGGCCAGGTGCCGAGCCAGGGTGGCGGCGCTGTTCGCATCGAGCTCCCCGTGCAGGAAATGCTCGATCTCAACCAGGACTTCGTCGCAACTAATCTCTGACAAGGCCACGCTCCCTAACCACATTCCATAACCGCTTTTCCAGCGCTCTTCTTCCTCGATGCAGGCGCGACATGACCGTCCCGATCGGTACCCCGGTGATCTCGGCGATCTCCTTGTAGGAGAACCCCTCCACGTCGGCGAGCAGGACGGCGATCCTGAAGGGGTCCGGGAGAGAGGAAAGCGCCTCCTGGACGTCCTCGTCGGGGAGGGATTCCAGGACCGAGGTTTCGGCCGACGGCTCGGACCCATCCTCGGCCATCTTCGAGTAGAGGTACCAGTCCTCGACCTCGTCGTTGGAGACCGTCTGAGGCTCACGCTGCTTCTTCCGGTAACTGTTGATGAACGTGTTTGTGAGGATTCGGTAGAGCCACGCCTTGAGGTTCGTGCCGGGTTCGAACTGGTGGAACCCTCGGTAGGCCCGAAGAATCGTCTCCTGGACCAGGTCTTCAGCGTCGGCGGCGTTTCGGGTGAGACGGTACGCGGCCGAGTACAGGTTCGAAAGAAGCGGAAGTGCCTCCGCTTCGAACCTCGATCGAAGATCGCGCTCGCTGGTTTCCGTGTCCATCGACACGGTGATGCTAGTGGCTGGTGTCACGCTCGAAGGGCCCCGCCGTTCGGAGGTGGGGGTGGGAAGATGTACGGTAGTACGCGCGGCTCGATGAAGGGCCCGAGAAGGGTATCCGATGGCAGACAAAGATAAAGACGATCGGCGAGGTCGTTGGCAGGGGTTCGACCTCGGCGGGTCCGGACAGGGGCAGCGAAGTCCTCGCCGATTCTTCCTCATCTACCTCCTCGGCGCGCTGCTGATTCTGTTCCTGTTCCAGAACCTGGCGGGACGAAGCACGCAGAGGGTCGACCTCAACCGGTTCTTCACCGACCTGCGTTCCGGGCAGGTGCGGGAGGTATCGATCTCGGGAAGCTCCATCGCGTGGGAGGTACGTGACGGAAACCAGCTGACTGCGACGCTTCCTCCGAACTACGACCCGACCACGCTGGTCAAGCAGCTCGCCGACCAGAACATCAAGGTAGAGGGCGAACAGCCAAGCGCGCTCTTCTCGTTCCTGTTCCAGTGGATCCTGCCCTTCATGCTGATCGCGGCCATCTACATCTTTCTGTTCCGCCGGATGGCCGGGGGTGGCGCGGCGACGGCGCTGAACCTCGGGAAGAACCGGGTCAAGATCTACGACCGGAAGGAAATGAAGACGAACTTCGCCGACGTCGCCGGCCTGGACGAGGCGGTGGAGGAGCTCAGGGAAATCGTGGAGTTCCTCAGCAACCCAAAGAAGTACCAGCGGTTGGGCGGGCGGATTCCCAAGGGAGTCCTGCTCCTTGGACCCCCGGGATGCGGGAAGACGCTGCTTGCACGGGCTGTAGCGGGTGAGGCCGGCGTTCCGTTCTTCTACATGTCGGGTTCCGAGTTCGTCGAGATGTTCGTCGGCCTGGGGGCCGCGCGGGTCCGCGAGCTGTTCAGTCAGGCCAAGGATCGCGCGCCGTGCCTCGTCTTCCTGGACGAGCTGGACACCATCGGAAAGTCCCGGGCCGGAGCTATGGGGGGTTCGCTCGGCTCACACGATGAGCGGGAGCAAACGCTCAACCAGTTGCTCGTGGAGATGGACGGGTTCGACGCGTCGAAGGGCGTCATCATCATGGCCGCCACCAACCGCCCGGACGTCCTGGACGCGGCGCTCCTCCGTCCCGGCCGGTTCGACCGACAGGTCGTCGTGGACCGGCCCGACCTTCGCGGGCGGGAGGCCATCCTCAAGGTCCACGCCCGTGGCGTGGCCATCGACCCTTCGGCGGATCTGCGGGTGATTGCATCTCGGACACCCGGATTCACCGGCGCTGACCTGGCGAACGTGATCAACGAGGCGGCCCTGCTGGCGGCGCGACGGGAGAAGAACCTGGTCGGGATGGATGAGCTCGAAGAGGCGATCGATCGGGTCGTGGCGGGGCTCGAGCGAAAGAGCCGCGTGATGTCCGATCGGGAAAAGGTTCGCGTCGCGGCCCACGAGATGGGGCACGCGCTCGTCGCGCTTCGGCTCAAGAACATCGATCCCGTGCATAGAGTCACGATCATCCCGAGAGGCGCGGCGGCGCTCGGCATCACGATGACCAGACCGCTCGAAGACCGGTACATCATGACGGAGCCCGAGCTCCTGGACCGGCTTGCGTTCGCCCTGGGCGGCCGTGCCGCGGAGGAGATCATGTTTGGCGAGATCTCGACCGGGGCTCAGAACGACCTCCAGCAAGCCACGGAGATAGCCCGGGCCATGGTCGCGGAGTATGGGATGAGCCCGAAGGTCGGCCCGATCTCCCTGTCGCAGGACGGATTCCGCAACGGCTCTGGGCGGCCACTGTTCCCGAGCGAGCGGCCCGAAGTGTCGGAGGAAACCGCCCGCGTCGTCGACCAGGAGGTGGCGCGGCTCCTCAAGGAGGCGCGGGAACGGGCCCGAGGGATCCTGGAGAACGAGCGGGAGCTCCTCGACAAGCTCTCCCAGGTCCTGATCGAGCGAGAGGTGATCGAGGGGAAGCAGCTTCGGCGCTACGCCGACGGAGATGAATCCATCCCGTCGAAAGAGCAGCTGAAGCGGGAAGCGGCCGAGAAGCGAAACGGGCAGCAGGCGGAGGATCGCCGCGCCTCCGGTCCGGCCATCATCCCGTCCAGGGCGGCCGAAACCCAGGAGCTCCCCGCGCGTCCCGACGTGGGCTAGCCGCTCACCTGAGCCCGAACGTCTCGATGATCGCTCTGTGGTTTTCCGCTACGCGGTCTTGCGGTCCGACCCATGCCCCGCCGAGGATCACCCGGTCCGCGACGCCGTCAAAGGCAGCGACACGCTCGCGGCATTCGTCCGGTTCGCCGGCGATGGCGAGCGTGTCGACCATGGGAAGTGAGATGTCGGTCATGGCGGCGACGTCGCTCTGTCGGAACGCCTCGCGGAGGGGGTCAATGAGCTCGTCAAACCCGTACCGTGCCAGCACCGGCCGGTACGTACGGGTGGTGGCGTAAAACCCGATCTGGAGCGCGGCCTCCCGACGCGCCGCCTCTCGCTCCTTCGAAACCTGGACGATGACGCTGGTGGTGATGTTCACGTCTCGAACGTCTCGCCCGCCGGCACGCGCTCCCCCTTCGACCGCCGGGCGCAGAACCTCACGAACGTAGTCCGGACTGGTCATGGGATGGCCCAACACGCCGTCCGCACACCGCCCGGCGGTCCTGGCCATGTGCACGTTGACCGCGGCCATGTAAATCGGAATGGGTCGGACGGGCGGCGCGGCGCCCGGAAAGGGCGGCATGGTCACGTTATAGAAGCGCCCCTGGTGACCGGGAGGGGAACCGCCGAACGATCCCCATACCCGGCGGATCACGTCGACCGCCTCGGCGATCTTCGGCGCCGGGTGCTCGAACCGAACCGAGAAGCGCTCTTCGTTCACCCGTTTCACCTGTGTGCCCAAGCCGAGGATGAACCGTCCTTCGGACAGCTCAGCCAGATCGCGCGCGGTCATGGCGGTGACGGTGGGGCTTCGGGGGAACGCGAGCGCGATGTTCGTCCCAACCTTTACCGAGGAGGTTGCCGCACAGGCCACCGCTGCCTGGACGTACGCGGAGCGCGCCGTTTCGGCCACCCACACGCTCTCGAACCCCGCCTCTTCGACGACCCGGGAAAGGTCGCCCTGCTCGCGAAGGTCGCCGCCCACGACGACGCCGAGGTCCACTTGATGCGCCGGCGCTACTGCCTGGGATCTTTGGACGCCGACCGAAGTCTGGAAGCCATCACCTTGAGCAACTTCGAAGCGATGGACGGGTTGTTCTCGACCAGGCTCTTGAAGACCCACTGGGTGAGCCCGAGCGTCGTGAGCGGAGTCTCGGCCACCACCGTGGCGGTGCGCGGTCCACCATCGAGCAGTGAGATCTCACCGAAGAAATCCCCGGGACCCATTCGCGTGCGGGCCCGTCCACCCACCTCGGCCCGTGCCGTGCCGTCAACGATGAGGAAGAACCCGATTCCGGATTCGCCTTCGCGGGCGAGAACGGCGCCCTGCTCGTGGGTAACCTCCTTGACGGCACCGGCGATCCCCTGGAGCTCCTTCCTGGTGAGTTCCGAGAAAATCGGCACCTTCGATAGAAGTTCGGTCGTATCCGTCCTTGCCACGTCAAGTTTCCTTCCGGTTCTGGCGTCGTGATTCTATCCAGAGGGCCGTAACGAACACCGAAATGTCCTAGCCTTTCGACTCCGTGAGCACCGAACCGATCGAACGACACGAAGCCGTCGTGATCGGCGCCGGCCCTGCGGGTCTCGCCATGGCGGCGATGCTGCGTCGAGAAGGCGTGGACGCCCTTGTCCTGGAGCGGGAATCCATCGGCGCGAGCTGGCGAAACTTCTACGAGCGGCTCCACCTGCACACGATCCGGTGGCTTTCCGCACTCCCCGGGCTCCCGATCGACCGGCGCGAGGGGCGGTGGGTCTCCCGCGAAGGTGTCATCGCGTACCTCGAACGCTACGCGCGGTACCACCGGTTGGACGTACGCGAGTCGACGGAAGTCCGAGGGCTCGAGCGCGACAATGGCGGATGGGTGGTCGAGACGGCGCACGGACCGATCTCGGCGCGGTTCGTCGTGGTGGCGACCGGGTTCAATCGCGATCCGTACCTCCCGGACTGGGCCGGGCGTGACGGATTCGCCGGTGAGCTCATTCATTCCCTCGACTACCGCAATGCCGCCCCGTACCGAGGGAAAGACGTGCTCGTGGTTGGCACGGGGAACTCCGGCGCCGAGATCGCCGTCGATCTGGTAGAGGGCGGCGCGCGGAACGTGATGATCTCCGTCCGTACTCCTCCCAACATCCTTCGTCGCGACGTGGCGGGGTTTCCGTCGCAGCTCACCGGGGTCCTGGCCAGGCAGCTGCCCGTTCCCGTGGCCGACCGAATCTCGCTGGTCATGCAGCGGCTGACGGTGGGAGATCTTTCCCCCTATGGGCTGCCGCCACCGCGCGTAGGAGTGGTGACTCGTGTGAACCGGGACTCGGTTCCCATTCTCGACGTGGGTCTCATCGACCTGGTGAAGAAGCGGCGAGTTGAAGTCGTTCCCGCAGTTGAGAGCTTCGAAGGACCGGACGTTGTCCTGGCCGGTGGACGACGGATTCGGCCCGACGCGGTGATTGCGGCGACCGGGTTCCGCCACGGGCTGGAGCGGCTGGTCGGCAGGTTCGGACTGATCGGCACGAGCGGCCGCCCGGTGGTGCACGGGCCGCGAACGCATCCCAACGGGCCGAACCTCTATTTCATCGGCTTCACCAACCCGATCAGCGGAAACCTTCGCGAAGTCGGAATCGACGCGAGGCGCATCGCCCGGGCGGTCTCCCGAGTGAGGCGAACAGAGCGGCAGACGTCGGGCGTCGCCGCTACGCCGTAGGGCGCAGGGGGATTTCGGCCCAGACCTTGGTCAGCGAGCCTCGTTCGGTCCCCCACCGGTCTGCCAATTGGTCGACGATCATCAGGCCACGCCCATGGTGCTTGCGACGACGCTTGGTGAGGTCGAATCGACGTCCCCGGTTCGCCACTTCAACGCGAACGTGCTCCGGAAGGACCTTCACCAGAAGGCTGATGGACTCGCCACGTCTCAAACCCGAATGCACGACCGAGTTCGTGACCAGCTCCGAAACCATGATGCGGAGGTCCTCGAGCCGATCAGATGGAACGACGGGATCAAGCGGGACCAGCGACTGCCGGGCCTCCGCCGGTGCCGTGGGCGCCACATTGAGTGTGCGGACGATCTTCACGGGCATCTTCCCACGATCGCTCCCTGGTTACGTCCCGTTCTTACCCACTTCTCCAGACGAGTCACTTCGGTAGCCGAAAAAGGCCGAGACTTCCGTGTGTGGCGTCCGTGCCAACAAGTGGCGAGTCACGGTTGATTGGCTACGCCTCAAGCGTCATCGAGTTGACAACAACGTTTCGAATATTCTAAATATTCGCTATGGACGATGGGCCGCTGGATCAAGCTCGAGCCGTCTTCATCGAAGGCATGGGCGCCGCGTCGGCGACGTCCGGCGTTCTGTCGCAGCTCCAGGGGCGGATCTTCGCGGTCCTATTCCTGGAGGACCACCCTCTCTCCCTCGACGAAATCGCCGAGGCCCTTCAACTCTCGAAGAGCAACATCTCGATCAACATCCGCGGCTTGGTGGAATGGCATCTGGTGCGGCGAGTCTCGGTCCCGAACTCCCGCAAGGACCACTACGAAGCCGCGGCCGACTTCTGGCGCGTGATGCAGGAAATCATGGAGCGACGGTTTCGCTGGAACATCCGGCAAGTGATCGCTGCGTGCGACGAAACGGCGCGCACGGCTCGTGTCACTCGGCCCAGCTCCCGCGTAACAGAACGGGAGCGTGCGTTCATCGAGCGCCGGCTCGACGCCCTCCGGTCGTTCGCGGCCGCCGTCGACGCCGGCATCGAGGCGTTCGCTCGGGGAGAGCCGATCACGCCGCAATCGATGCAGGTGATCCACATCAACGCGGGACGCAAGCGATGAACACGATGAGCGCGACGCTGCTCGACGACGTCCTCCCGGGGTTCCACTTCAGGAGTCGTCACCGGCGCCGAGTCGACGCGCCGGCCGAATGGGTGGGGCAGGCGCTCGAGATGTTCACAGTGGGACGCGGAGCTTCGCTTCTCTTCCGACTGCGGGGGATTCACCTCCCGTCTGGGTCGCTCCGCGAAGTGCTCACGCGATCGGGGTTCACCGTGCTTGCTGAGGAGCCAGGAGTCGAAGTCGTGGCCGGCACCAACGGCCAGTTCTGGGCGCTCCGCGAACTTGCCCACATGGAAGCGCCACTCGACGTGGGCGCCTTCCGAGCATTCGATCGTCCAGGGTGGGCGCAGGCCGCGATCTCCGTTCGCATCGAACCGCTCGAGGACGGTGGAACCGAATTGACGACCGAGACTCGAGTTCGGTGCGTCGATGACGCGGCGCGCCGCCGATTCGCCGTTTACTGGTCGGTCATCAAGGTTTTCAGCGACTGGCTCCGGCGTGACTTTCTTGGGAGGGTCGCCCGGGTCGCGGAGGGCACGGAGTGAACGTGCCGCTGGTGGTGGCCGGAACGCTTGCGCTCCTCGGTGCGGCGATCCACGGAATAGCCGGCGACCTCGTCGTGGTCCGAAGACTGTCACCGGGAAAGCTGCCATCCAGCCCGTTCGGCGGTCCGACGATGACCAGGGCCATGATTCGCGTCGCCTGGCACATGGCGACGGTCGCGCTTCTCACCGTCGGATCGGCGCTGCTCGTGTCGGGCGCGTTCGTCCACGGGGAGACATCCCGCGCAATCGCCCTCGTCGGCGCCGCCGCGTCGACGGGCATAGCGGTGGTCGTCGTCCCGGTCGCGTTCAATCAAGCGCGTCGATCTCTGGCAGAGCGAGCGACGAACCCGCGCGAGCTTCGCATGTTCCTCCACCCGGGGCCGGCCATTCTCATCGCCATTCCACTGCTGGCATGGGTGGGAATCGCATCACTGGAAAGGAGCGTGGGGTGATGGAACGGAGCACCGTTCAAACGCGAGCCTCGGATTGGTCGCCGGCCAGACTGTATCTGGCCGTGAATGGAGCCTGGCATCTGGTCCTGGCTGTCGCCGGCTTCCTCACCGATCAAACATTCCCCACTTCGATGGCGGCCGCTCGATCCGGACACTCGGGACACGTGTTCGGGGTGTTTGAAACGAACGGGTGGCACACGCTCGGCGCAGCGGTCATCGGAGTCGTGGCAACGTATTCGGCGATCTACCCCAGACGGGCCAGGGAAGTCGCGTTCGCCATCGGAGCGTTCCACGTACCGTTCACCCTGGCCCTGTTCGTCTGGGAACCGCACACCTTCCTCATCGCGTCGAACGACGCCGACCAGATCGTCCACGCTTCCTCTGCGATTCTTGGCTTGGCCGCTGCCTTTGCCACACCAGCCCATGCCCACCGCCCCCGCGGAGAACCGGTCACCACGTGACCGCGGCCTCGGGATAATCGGGTCGGGGGCGAGGGCAACACGGGACGAAAGAAAAGAGGCGTCTTCGAGAAGACGCCTCTTCGCTTGTCGCGGGGACGGGATTTGAACCCGTGACCTCTGGGTTATGAGCCCAGCGAGCTACCGGACTGCTCCACCCCGCAAGGGGATGCTACCAACCACGGCGCCGAAGGGACAAGGCCGTCCGATCGTTGAAGCGACGCCGGCTACCGTCTCGGTGACGGGGAGGGCGACGGAACGGGCGCCACGCCTCCGCCTCCCCCCGCCGCATTCGCCTGCTGCACCAGCGCTCGGGCGCGGTTGATCTCACGCTGGTATCCAGCGAGGTCTCCTTCCCGCAGGAGCTGGTCCGCCCGGCGAAAATGATCGAGCGCTTGTGCCAGGAGTTGCTCCACGGCCTCAGGTGGAGCCCGTTCCGCTCCAGGCTCCTGGCGAGTCGGCGCGGCTTCGCCAAACGCGGCTTCCAGCGCCTCGGGCAGCGAGTTGGCCATGGTGACCGTACCGCCCTGGACCAGCAGCACGCGCTTCAGCTCGGGAATCGCGCTTTGCGCCGACTGCACGAAGACGGGAACCACATACAGGAATGAGTCCTCGATCGGAACGACCAGCAGGTCGCCGAACGTGACCCTCGAACCTCCCTGACCCAGCAAGGTTCGGTCGCGCGAGAAGGCCGGGTCGGCATTCACGCGCGCGAACACCTGCTGAGGACCGTCGATGTTCACGCCGACCGGAAACTCGAATGCGCGAAGCTGGCCGAACTCGCCCGGATCGGACATCGCCGCCATGTACGCGACCATGTTCGGGCGATTCGCCGGGGTGAACGGCGTGAACAGCACGAACCGTTCTCCTTCCTGACCGGGAAGCTTGAGCAGCACGTAGTACGGGCGCATCAGCGTGTCGCCGCCGCCGCGAGGGTCGACAGGAAGGGACCAGAACCGGCCCTTGTTGTAAAAGGTTTCGGGATCGGTCACGTGGTAGTTCACGTACTGCTGAGACTGAACCAGCAGGAGATCCTCGGGGTAGCGGAAATGATCTTGCAGCTCTCTGGGAGCTGGCGTGGTCGTGAAGAGTTCGGGGAAGGCCCGAATCCAAACCCTGATCAAGGGATCCGTGGGATCGACCACGTAGAACTTCACGGTCCCGTGGTATGCATCGACCACCACCTTGACGGAGTTGCGAATGTAGTTGGCCTGTCCGGTGAGATCCCCGCCGGTTGCCACGTTGAGGTTGATCCGCTGCGAGTAGGGATAGACGTTCGTGGTGGTGTACGCGTCCTGAATGTAGAAGATGCGGCCGTTGACGATCGCGGGATACGGGTCCCCGTCGTACTGCAAAAACGGGGCCGCCTTTCTGATACGTGTCTGGAGGTCCCGGTTGACGAGGATCTTGCTGTTCCCGTCAATGAGCCCCGAAATGAGTAGGTTGATGTCTCGATATCGGTACGCGAACAGCAGCCGGCGAATCCACCCTCCGAGCTCTATTCCGCCCTCTCCGCGATACCTCGTTCGGACTGCCCCCTCTCCAGCGGGGTTCGGATAGTCGAGCTCGTCGGAGTCCGTGGCGACCGCGACGTACGGCGTGTCCGTTTGTTCCGCGTAGTAGATCTGAGCACCCGTCGGAGACAGCCGAATGCCCGACTGCGCCGACGGAGGGATGTCCTTCAGCGCAAACACCGGTTGTCCTTCGGGGGTTACCGTGTTGACCGGGCTCGCCACCGCACCGTACCCGTGCGTGTAAAACAGGTGGCGGTTCTGCCACGTGCCGCCCCCGCCCGGAATCTGTCCCTGTCGGACCTCTCGGACGGACAGCATCACCAGTCGTCGCTCGCCGGCGATCGGATATCGATCCACGTCCACGTCCGAAAAGTCGTAGTACGGCTGAATCCGCTGGAGGTTTTCGTAGGCCAGCCGGATCACCTCGGGGGCCCACAACCGAATGTTGTCGGTGGTCGCCTTGTTGGCGGTCACTTCCTCGAGCGAGAGCTGCGGATCGACCTGCGTGGTGGTGTGGCGGACACGGTCGAGTCCGAACGCCTGCCTCGTCCCTTCGATGTTCCGAGTGATGAACGGCTGCTCGCGCTGGAACTCTTGAGGCTTGACCCTGAATCTCTGGACGAACGCCGGGGCGACCGCGCCAACGACGATGGAGGCAAGCGCCAATAGCCCGATCCCCAGAACCGGCAAGCCCCAACCCCGCAGCCGAATGTTGACGAAGAACAGAACCGAGCAGATGACCGCAATCCACATCAGTACATAGAGCGCAGGCCTCTGAACGTTCACATCGGTATACGACGCGCCTTGGACGGTTCCGCGCGGCGACAGCAAGAGGTCGAACCGGCCGAGCCAGTACCCCCAAGCCTTTACCAGGATGATGGCCCCCAGGAGGACCGAAAGATGGGCCTTCACCTGGGGGATGACCTTTTCGCCGACCGTCTGGAGCCGGATCCCGCCAGAGAGGTAGTGGGCTACGCCGACGATCACCGTGATCCCGACGAGTGCCGAGAACAGCCATCCCTGAATGAACTTCTGGAACGGCAGAACGAAGATGTAGAACGACGGGTCCCGGCCGAACACCGCCTCCTCGAACTCGGCGCCGAACCGCACCGGCCCGACCGACTTCCACAGCAGAAACGTCTGCCACTGCGCGGACGCGGCGATCCCCACGAACAGCGCGATGACGGCGGAGAAGATAGGGATCACCCGTGACGCGTACGGTTCCACCGCCGTCCGATAGCGCTCGATCACCTCCTGCTCCGGAGAGAACGGCCGAAACCGCGGCGCCAAGCGCCGGACGATCAGGAGATTGACGAAGAGCAACACGAAGAACAGAAGGCCGAAGATGATCCCGAGAAGGATCTTCGACCAGAAGACGCTCCAGAAGACGCTGGAGAACCTGACTTCTCGGAACCACAACAGATCCAGGTAGAAACCGGACAACAGCGACAGGACAATGGCGACGGTCACGACGGCAGCGGTTGTAATGAGGAGCCACCGCCTTCGGACTTGTCTCAGCCTCTGCGCCACCAGACCTTCCCCGCTTGAAGAGGCGTTAAGGGTACTGCACCCTTACCGCTTTGGGGCCCGAGCGACCCGGCCGGCCGCACGCGGTCTCACGGAGAGCGCTCGAGAAACCGGACGGCATCGCGATACGTTCGGACGGGGACGATCCGCATCCGGGTGGCCAGCGACCGAGCCTGCGCCGCTTCCCCCGCCGGGACAAAGAACACCGAAGCGCCAGCTCGCTCCGCCGCAGCGACCTTTTGCTCAATGCCGCCGACAGATCCGACGGCGCCGTCAGGAAGGATTTGGCCCGTCCCGGCGACCGTTCGCCCATTCGTGAGCTCACCGGGGGTGAGGAGGTCGATGAGCCCAAGCGTCCACATCAACCCCGCAGACGGCCCGCCGATCTCTCCGCTCGAGATCGAGACGTCGAAGGGAAAGTTGTGGACGACGCTTACTCCTATCGCCGGGCCCTCCACCCCTCGTACCCGTCCTGGAACGACTTGCGGTTGCCTGGTCTCGCCGGCCGCGCGTACCGTGAACCGTCCCGCGTTTCCGATGCCGATCCTCTCGATCTGCCTGCTGAGGTCCGCGGGAGAGTCGATTCGGCGGCCGTCGACCTGCGTGATCACATCGCCCGCGAAGAGCTTCCCCGAGGCGGGCGTTTCGGGCACGACCCGCTCGACCAGCACCCCCGGTCCGTGCTGCTTCGGATACTCCGTGTACGCCCGCAACGCGACGATGGCGGCATCGATCTTGCTCGTATCCATCTGAGACCTCGCGACCCGTCGCTCCTGCTCGGGGGTCTGGCCGGGTACGAGGACTTCTTCTTCGGGAACCACCGAATCCTGTTCGCTGATCCATCCGTAGAGAGCGTCGTAAACGTTCGACCGGTCCAGCACGACAGCCGTCAAAAGGAAGTGCCCCCTGGTGGGATGGGTCGGATGCCCCCTGACCTTGATGAGCGGAATAACGTCCTTCGCCGGTCCCGGACGGATGACGTAATACGGAAGCGAAACCAGATAAAGGATGACCGCGAGCGACACCAAGGGCAGCCACGCCGCCCAGCGTTGCGAGCGCGTCACGACGTGGCGGTGAGGAAGGCGGACTGGTACTCGGGGAGGTACTCGAGCAACCTTCCGGCCCCGACGGCCACCGTCGCCAGCGGATGTTCTGCGACGTGGACCGGAACTTCGCATTCCTGAGCCAGCCGCATGTTCAACCCGCGAAGGAGACTGCCCCCACCCGTCAGGAAAACGCCCCGCTCCAGAACGTCGTGGGCGAGCTCCGGCGGGCTCTCCGCGAGACATTCTTTGGTTGCCGCCACGATCCGGTCGACCGGCGCTTGCAGCACACCTCGAATCTCGTCGGGACCGATCCCGACGGTTTTCGGCAGCCCCGTGGAAAGCTCCCTCCCGGTCACCTGGGCGTCCGGCGCGTTCGCGGCCGGGTAGGCGGAACCCAAGACGATCTTCAGCCGCTCCGCCGCGTTCTCTCCTATCGCCAGGTCGTGCCGCTCCCGGACGTACGCCTGGATCGCCGCGTCCATGTCGAAACCGCCAACCCGAACCGAAGACTGTGTGACGATCGCGCCCATCGTCAGCATGGCCATTTCCGACGTCCCTCCGCCGACGTCCACGACCATGCTGCCCACAGCCTGGTGAATGGGAAGCCCGGCGCCGACGGCCGCCGCGAACGGCTCGTCGACCAGCGTGACGGAACGGGCGCCGGCCAGCGTGACGGCCTCCTCCACGGCGCGGCGCTCGACCTCGGTGAGGACTGATGCGACCGCGACCATGACCCGCGGCTTGGGGAACCTCGAAACCCCGACCGCCTGGAGGATCAGCCGCAGCATTTGCCGGGTGATCTCGAAGTCTCGGATTGCCCCGCGCTCAAGCGGCCGAGTTGCGACGATGTGTGCAGGCGCTCGGACCGCTGCTTCCCATGCTTCGCGTCCCACGGCGACGAGCGCGCCAGTCCGGGTGTTCATGGCGACGGCGGTCGGCTCGTTGAAGACGATGCCCCTTCCGTGCTGGTAGACCAGCGTGTTCGCCGTGCCGAGGTCGATGGCCAGGTCGCGCCTGCTCATCCGGCTAGGAACCCGTGACCCATTCGGCGTCCCCGGTGATCAAGCTTTCTTTCTTCCAGATCGGGACTTCCTTCTTGATTCGCTCGATTCCGTGCCGCGACGCTTCGAACGCTTCGGCTCTGTGTGGTGCCGAGCAGCACACGATCACGGATACCTCCCCAACGCCGAGGTACCCGCTTCGATGGAGCAACGCCGCCTTGCAGATGTTCCACCGATCCAGCATCTCCTCGCCGATACCGTGCAACCGATCCTGAGCGACGTCCTCCCATGCCTCGTAGGTGAGCGCCGTCACCTCGCCGGCTGGCGACCGGTCTCGAACGGTTCCAATGAAGAGGACCGTCGCACCGGCGGCCGGATCGGCCACGAACTCCAGGGC
>JALYGK010000039.1 GCA_030777105.1 Actinomycetota bacterium
ACCACCCCCCTCATCCGGAACGGACAGTCGCAGCCGCTTCGCGCTACCGCTGCTCCACCGTGAAGTAGAGCCGGACCTCGGTTCGATATTCGACGATCCGGCCGTCTTCCACTCGCGTGCTCGTCGAGAGCACCTCCAGCCGGTTGATGCCGCGGATGGTCTTGGCCGCTTCCTTGAGCGCCTGCCGCGCGGCTTCGCCCCACGACTCCGTTGATACGCCTTCCAACTCGATGGTGTTGATGACCGGCATCTCGCTCCCCTTCGACGTCACGAGTACGCTCGGATTATGAGCCCTTTCACCGAAGACGAGCTGACCGGCGCCCTTCGGACTCTCCTCTCGGACGACGTCCCGGGCCTCCGGCTCGGCCCCGGCGATGACGCTGCGCTGGTCGACTTCGATTCGGCGTTGGAGATCCTCACGGCGGACCTTCTGATCGAGGGCGTCCACTTCAAGCGCGCCACCTCGTCGCCCCGCGACCTCGGATACAAGTCCTTGACCGTCAACGTGAGCGACGTTGCCGCCATGGGAGGCCGTCCCCGGTACGCGCTCGTTTCGTTGGGGATCCCAGGAGATGTTGAGATGCCGTGGATCGTCGAACTGTACGGGGGGCTTCGTGAGGCCGCGGCCCGGTACGGCATGGCGATCGTGGGAGGCGACCTCTCGCGTTCCGAGGAAATCATCATCTCCGTGGCCGTCACCGGCGAAGTCGGGAGGAACCGAGCGGTGACCAGGTCGGGAGCGCGCCCCGGCGACCGTGTGGTCGTGACGGGCGCACTTGGCGCAGCCGCCGCCGGCCTGCGCCTGGCGGAGACGAACCGGCGAGAGGTGGCGGAGAGTCTCGGAGCGACGTGGGGTCGTTCGCTCCTCGAAGCGTACGCTCGGCCGGTGGCCCGTGTTGATGAAGCCGAGACGCTCGCGGCGGCGGGCGCCACGGCGATGATGGACCTCTCGGATGGGCTGGCGAAGGACCTCGACCGCCTGTGCCGAGAGAGTGAAGTCGGCGCGCGGATCGACCTCTCTGCGATTCCCGTGGCCGAGGCGCTAAAAGAGGCTGAGACCGTTCTCGGGGTCGACGGCCTCGAGCTCGCGCTGGGCGGCGGAGAGGACTACGAGCTCCTCGCCACGCTCGCGCCGGCAGCCGTCCACCGGGTGGCCGGACGAGTCGAGGAGCGGTTCGGGACACGGTTGACCGACATCGGCGGGATCGTTGAGGGCTCGGGAGTCACGACCGTGGAGGTCGACGGGACGGAGCGCCGACTGGAGCCGAAGGGATGGGACCACTTTGGACGTTGAGCGCAGCCCGACGGCGGTTCCGCGGGCTTTGACCATCGCGGGCTCCGACTCCGGCGGAGGCGCGGGGATACAGGCCGACCTGAAGACGTTTGCCGTTCTCGGCGTGTGGGGGATGAGCGCCATCACTTCCATCACCGTCCAGAACACCAAAGGGGTAAGCGGCGTGTCCGACATCCCTCCGAACGTCGTTGCAGACCAAGTCCGCGCCGTGGTCACCGACATCGGAGTCGACGCTGCGAAGACAGGCATGCTTTCCAGCACGGAAATCATCGAAGCGGTCGGCGATGTGGTGGCCGAGGTGGGAGTGGCGAACCTGGTCGTGGACCCGGTGTTCGTCTCGAAGCATGGGGATTCGTTGCTTCGAACGGACGCCGTCGACGCGCTGCGGCGGCGGATACTGCCGCTCGCCACCGTGGTGACGCCGAACCTTCCCGAAGCGTCGGGGCTGGCGGGGTTCGACGTGAAGACGAAAGAAGACATGGAGACGGCCGCCCGGGCGATTCACGGGCTGGGGCCGCGTGCGGTGCTGGTGAAGGGCGGTCACCTCGAAGAGACGGAGTCGGACGACCTCTTCTTCGATGGCCACACGACGGAGTGGCTCAGCGCCGAACGCGTCGACACTCCAAACACTCACGGAACCGGATGCGTGCTCGCGTCGGCGATCACGTCATATCTGGCCCGACATGAATCCCTGGTCGAGTCGGTTCGCAAGGGGAAGGAGTTCGTGACGCAGGCCATTCGCCACTCGCTGGCGATTGGCGGGGGGATCGGTCCGGTGAGCCCTGGATGGCGCCTGCTCGCACCGCCGGAAGAGCAGGTCGGGCCGGGTGGACGAGAGGAGGGTCCGCTGAGGTAGGTGCTTCAGACGGCGCGGGTGACCTTCCCGGCTCTGAGGCACGAAGTGCACACGTTCAGCCGGCGAGGCGCGCCGTTCACCAACGCCCGAACCCTTTGAATGTTCGGATTCCACCGGCGGCTCGATCTCCGGTGTGAGTGGGACACCTTCATGCCGAACCCCGGCGTCTTCCCGCAGATTTCGCAAACGGACGCCATGGCAGGAGCGATGGTAGCAGCGTCGTTCGCACCCTCATCGACGCCGCGGCGGCTTTCGCCGTGAAGGGAGCATCACGATCGCCACTGTGATGAGCGCCGCGGCGGCCAGGACGGCGATCCCAACTCGTCCCAAAACGGCCGCTACCGACGGTGAAGACGGTTGAGGACTCGGCGTGACGATGAAGTCGGGCGAGCCTGCTGCGGTCGGCGACGGATCCGTTCCCGCGGATTCCCCGCGCTCCGTCACGCGGACGGGGCGCGGGTCCGTGGTGAGGACATCCACCCCGTCCGTGACCACGGCCCGGATCGCGTACCGGCCCGCCGCGATGTTGGTCGGAACGCGGCCCTCGACGCGGGCGGTGCCCGGCTCCTTGGTTTCCTCCGGGCTCAGCCCGATGTGCCGCCCGTTTGTATCAAGGACCAGCCGAACGACAGAGAGCTGCGCGACGAACAGCCGGACGTTGAACGGGCGGCCCGGCCGGAGGAGGTCGGGAACTCGGACGAGATAGCCGCGACGAATCTGGTCCGGCGGCGGAGACCCATGCCGGACCCGGAGCCGCTTTCCTCCGGTCACCAACCAGGGGCCGGGAGGAGGGCGGCCCCGAGGGACTCGGATTTCCACGTTGCCCTGGACGCGAACCGCCTTGAGGCCCACCGCTGTCCCGATTCGGATCACCGACGGCACGGGATAGGGCTGCGGCGAGAGCCCGTCGTAGTAGTAACTGAGGATCTGCCGGTAGGAGAGACCGCGCTTCGCCTTACCGTACGCGCCCCACTGCACGAGCCCGACGCCGTGTCCCCACCCCCGGCCTCGTAGCACCAGGGCCCGGCCGGAGGTCTCCGCCTGGAACCACCTGGATGGAATGGTTTGAGGCAGCCGGGCGCCTCCGTCGATCGTTGGATACGTGTTCGGCTCCAAACAGTGCGCCCAATAGTTGACCGACGACCGGAAGTCGTCGACATCCAGCCGCTCGATGCCGCTCTGTCCCCGAATGAGAATGGTTCCGCCGGTCCGCCGGACGGCAGCGATTCGCCCGCTCGACCAGTCGTCTCCGGCCCGGAGGAACCGGCGGAGGTCGTCCAGGGGAATCCGCACCCGCCACCGGGAAAGGGGGGAGCTCGAGTCATCCCGCTCCGGCACCGGCCGGAGATACGGAAGCGGGTCGGACCCGAAGACCTCGTCGTTGCCGTAGGTGCGGCCGTTGGATGTCGAGGAGTACACGGTTTCCGCGGGCTGCTCTCGGTACAGAAGGACCTCCCGGGATGTGGCGAGCACGGCCCTTAGCCACCGGTCGCCGTACGGGCCGTGCGAGACCGCCATACCCGCATAGACCTGGCACGCCGGTGTGGCGCAGAGGTCGTACCCCAGCGCTTCGCCCTCCTCCGATGGGCGGTCGTACACGGCGAGCGCGTAGGACCTGGCCGCCACGACCTGGGCCTTCAGTGCTTCCATCGGCCACTTTCGGGGCACCTCGGCCACGCCCTGGAGGTAGCTCTCGAAGGGCAGAACGCCGATGACGAAGAGCCTGCCCTCCCGGTCCCTTCCGACCTCGACCGTTCCCGGGTATCGCGCCCGGAGGACCGGCTGCTCCGGCCGGCGGCACGACGACTGCACTTTCGGATAGCGGCCGAAGACCTCGATGGATCCACCCGGCGGCGCCACGAATCTGATTCGGGGGAGGGGACGAGGGGCGGGCTGAGCGGACGTGACGGTCGACCCCACCGCAATGGCGAGCGCTGCGATGGCGGCCGCTGCAACCATGCGGCGCGGCATGAGATCGAAGCTAGCAGGGGCGGCGCGCCGGGCTACCGAGCGGCCGGGCGAACGACCTTCCGCAGTTCCGTCCGAAGTTGGCGTGCGCTGATCGCTCCGGCGTGAACCGACGTGCGCTTCCCGGTGCGATCGAAGATGACGGTGTGGGGCTGGCCGACCAGTCCCAGCGCGTCGCGGATCGCGCCCGGCGGATCGAACACGCTGGGGTACGGCCAGCCGAATCGCCGGATGAAGTTTTGAGCCGGAACGCGGAGGTCGTTGATATCGACGCCTATGAACTGGACCCGGCCGCTGAACTCGCCGGCGACGCGAGCCAGATCCGGCGCTTCTTCCAGGCACGGGCCGCACCACGAGCCCCAGATGTTGACCACGACCGGGATCCCACGAAGCTGCCCGAGCAGTTCACGGAATCGAGCCGGTTCGAACTCGGGAAGCGAGCACGTCGTTTGCGGGAGCAACGGAACGTCGAGGCCCTGCGGCGGGATGACTTGGGGGCACGCCGGTGCTGCGGTCTGACCGCGAGGCCTGGATTCACCGCAGGCGGCGGCGACAAGAACCACGGTGACCAGGACGACAGACGCTTTAGGCCGCATCTGGTTCATTGTCCGAAAAAGGAAGCTTCCGCGACCCCCGGGATGCGAAAAACGCGATGCTATAATCCGCCGAAATTGCCCCTCTACCTGCGGTTTTAGTGTCTCGCGCCCTGGACGCACGGTCTTTTGTCCGCGGGATGGAGCTGTTTCGGGAAGCCCTCGAGATCCACCGCGAGGAGCTCAACTCCCTGAACGTATTTCCCGTGCCGGACGGCGACACGGGAACGAACATGCTGCTCACGCAACGCGCGGTCACCTATGCGCTGGAACGCAGTTCGGCCAAATCGGATCTCAAAACGGTCGCGAACGTGGTATCCGCGGCCTCGCTCATGGGCGCGCGCGGCAACTCGGGGGTCATCCTGTCGCAGGTGCTTCGCGCATTCTGCGAGGCGTGTGGAACGCGGACGGAGGTGGAAGGGCAACAGCTTGCGGCGGCCTTGGACACCGCCACAGAACAGGCGTACCGAGCCGTGTCCAAGCCCGTCGAGGGAACCATGCTGAGCGTCCTCCGTGACGCCACGGCGGCGGCGCGCACCGCGGACCATGAGGACGATTGTGGGGCCGTGCTTACCGCGTCGCTCGTCGCATCACGGGAGTCGTTGGAGCGGACTCGGGAGATCCACCCCGATCTTCGGCGAGCCGGTGTCGTCGATGCGGGAGGGAAGGGGATCGTCCTGTTGTTCGATGCGCTTCGGTCGGCGGTGACCGGTGAGCCGACGACAGTGCGCGTCGGTTCTCTCGGTCCCGTCCGAACCCATGAACGGGGCGCCCCATCGCCGGGCTCGAATCTCGAATACGAGGTGCAGTACCTCCTCGAAGCCCGCCCCGACGACATGCCGGCGCTTCGCGGGGCGCTCACATCGCTCGGTGAGTCGGTCGTCGTGATCGGCGGGGGCGGCTTGTTCAACATCCACGTCCACACGGACGAGCCCGATTCGGTCGTCCAGGCGGGAAAGCGCACGGGGAACGTTCGCGAAGTGTCCGTCGTCCCGCTCGCGGATCAGGTCGGGGAGTGCCTGGCGGGTGAGGCGAGGTCGGTCCGGGTCGCCGAGGAGACCTCGCTGGTGGCGGTGGCCGAAGAAACCGGCGTGAGGCGAGCGCTGGAGTCCTTCGGCGCGGTCGTCGTGGGGAGCGAAACCGGCGTCCCTCCCCCGATGGACGACCTCGTCGCAGTGGTCAATTCAGTGCCGAGTGAAACGGTCATCGTTCTTTCGACCGGCGCCGACATGCAAGCCCAGGCCGAACGAGTGGCAACGGATTCGTCGAAGCGAGCTCTCGTCGTGCCGGCTCCGTCAATCCCCGCGGGGCTGTCCGCCGCAGCGGCCTTCAACCCCGTCCTGGACATCGACGAAAACGTTCGATCCATGAAGGAAGTCCTGGCGGAGTCGCGCTCCGGAGCGATCATGAGACGGGAGCTCTCCGAACAAGCGGAGGGGAGAAGCGGCGGCTGGATCGGCGTCGCCGACGAGGAAGTCGTCTACGACGGTCCATCGATCGAGGAAGCGGCGACAGCGGTCGTGCGGCGTTTGCTCGAGCCGGGGGCCGAACTGCTCACCCTGATCGTGGGGTCGGGGAGCGACCCGCGTGCCAAGGACGGCGTGCTGGCCGCGATTGAACGCCTCTACTCAAACCTCCGCATCGACGTCATTTCCGGCGGCCAGCCGCGCGACGCGTTCCTGATCGGCGTGGAGTGAGCGGGCTCTCTCTTTCCAGTCGAATCGCCCGCATCGATCAACGGCTGGCCAACCGAAAGATGGGGTTCAGGGCGAAGGGACCGCCGGCGTACTTGGTGCTCGACGAATCGTTGGGAATCCGCACGGTGGGGGACCTCCTCCGCCACTACCCTCGCGGATACATCGACCGTTCCGCCACGATCCCCATCCGGGACATCCGCATCGGGCAGGAAGTCACGGTGATCGGCAGCGTCAGAACCGTCCACAAACGTTTCACCAGGCAGCGTCGGCAGAGCATGGTGACCGTCAGGCTCTACGACGGAACTGGGTACCTCGATCTGACCTTCTTCAATCAGCCCTGGACCGCGACGACGTACCGCCAGGGGATGGAGCTGGCGGTCTCGGGCATCGCCACCAAGTACAGAGGCCACCTCCAGGTGGCGAAGCAAGAAGTCGAGATTCTGCGCGGTGACGACGACCTGGTTCACATGGGTCGGATCACGCCCGTGTATCGCGCGGCCGAGGGCGTGAGCTCACGGACGATTCGAGAGCTCATGCACCGGGCCCTTCAACAGCTGGATGAGATTGCGGACCCCGTGCCGCCTGAAGTCGTCGAGGCGGAGGGACTGGACCACGAGGACCGGGCCCTGCGGTCGATCCACTTCCCGCAGGACCCCTCGGAGCTCCAGAAGGCGCGGGACCGCCTCAAATTCGACGAGCTCTTCGTCCTGGAGCTGGGGGTGGCGTATCGAAAGCGGCGAATGGAGCGGAGCGCTCGGGGAGTGGCTCATGGCGTGGACGGCGCGCTGACGGCCGCCTTCGTCGAGGTGCTCCCGTTCGACCTGACCGGCGCCCAACGCCGAGCCATCAAGGAGATCAAAGAGGACATGGCGGCCGCCAGGCCGATGAATCGCCTGCTCCAGGGGGACGTCGGTTCAGGGAAGACCGCCGTCGCGCTGTACGCCGCGCTCACGGCCATCCAGTCCGGACATCAGGCGACGATCATGGCGCCAACCGAGGTGTTGGCCGCGCAGCACGTTCGAACCATCGAAGCGCTGGTCCGGCCAATGGGCGGAGTGGGCTACCTCTCGTCGTTGGCTCCCGCCGAGATCGCCGGGCAACAGAGTCTCCTGGAGCAGAGCGGGATTGACCTTTCGGCGGCGCCTCAACACCGGGTGACGTACGCACTGCTCACGGCCGCGGTGACGGGGAAGGACCGCCAGCAGGTTCTCGACGGCGTTCGCACCGGTGCCGTCGACCTCGTCGTCGGAACGCACGCCCTGGTGCAGGAAGGGGTCGAGTTCGCCGACCTCTCGCTGGCGGTCATCGACGAGCAGCACCGGTTCGGCGTGCATCAACGCGTCGCGTTGAAGGAGAAGGGGGCGAAGCCGGACGTTCTCATCATGACGGCCACCCCAATCCCTCGAACGTTGTCGCTCACGTACTACGGCGATCTGGACGTCTCGGTCCTGGACGAGATGCCGCCGGGACGCCAGCCGGTGGCGACGCGCGTCGCGCGTACCGCCGCCGAGCGCCGTGCCGCCTACGACCTGGTCCGGGACGAGGTTGGAGCCGGACGACAGGCGTTCGTGGTGTGCGCCGCGATCGACGAAGCGAACCGGCTGGAGGTCCGAGCCGCGGACAAGGAAGCCGAGCGGCTGGCGAAGGAGGTATTTCCGGACCTCCGAATCGCATTGCTCCACGGGCGGCTCCGGCCGTTCGAGAAGGAGGACGTAATGGCGTCGTTCCGGGGCGGGGACGCAGACGTCCTCATCTCCACGACCGTGATCGAGGTCGGAGTCGACGTCCCGAACGCCACGGTGATGCTCGTCGAGAACGCCGAGCGGTTCGGGCTGGCGCAGCTTCACCAGCTCCGTGGACGGATCGGCCGCGGCACGGCGAGTTCGTTCTGCATCCTCTTCGACGAGAGCCCGCCCGAGAACCAAGACGCGAAGGCTCGTCTGGAGGCGATGGCCCGAACGACAGATGGGTTCGAGCTGGCCGATGAGGACCTCAGGCTCCGAGGTGAGGGGACGCTCTTCGACATCCGGCAGTCGGGTCTTCCCGATCTGAAGCTCGCCCGTCTGGCCGAGGACGCGGACCTGGTCCGCCGGGCACGAACTCGAGCGTTCGAGGTCATCGATGGCGACCCCTCGCTGAGGCGACATCCCGACCTGCTCGACCTTCTGAGGTCGACGTTCAGAGGGAAGGCGATCGACTGGCTGTTCCACAGCTAGCCTGAGGCGATGACCACGACACCCGAGCCCAAATCCCCGCAGCATCCCGTCTTCTCGCGGATCTACGATCCGCTGCTCGCTCGTCCGGCGGAGCGATGGGAGGGGCGGTACCGGTCGGAGCTCTGCGGCGGCGCCAGCGGCTTGGTCCTGGAGGTCGGCGCCGGGACGGGGATGAACTTCTCCCACTACTCCGAGGTGTTGCGAGTCGTGGCGATCGAGCCCGAGCCGCACATGCTCGATCAAGCGAAACGCCGAGCTGCGGTGGACCCGGCGCCGGTCGTCCTCGTCCGCGCGTCCGCGGAGCGCCTTCCGTTCGAAGACGGCACCTTCGACACCGTCGTGTGCTCATTGGTCCTGTGCACCGTGCCGGATCAGGGGCAAGCGATTCGGGAATGCCGCCGCGTCCTGAAACCGAACGGGTCGCTGCGCTTCTACGAGCACGTTCGTGCCACCGGCGACCGCGCCGCGCGGTGGCAGGACCGGCTGGAGCGACCCTGGGGATTCTTCGGGGGCGGGTGCCATCCGAACCGCAACACGCTTGCGGCGCTGGTCCAGGAGGGATTCAGGGTTCGATTCCGGAGGTTTGAGCCGCCGGTTCCTGGAGGATGGTTCCTCCCGCACGTCATTGGGGAGGCCCGCCACAGGGCGGGCGACAATCCGGAGGCGACATCGGGCCGATGAGGGTGGTGGCCGGGTCGGCAAAGGGGACCCGGCTCGCTCCCGTCCCCGCGGGGACCCGTCCGCTGTCGGACCGGGCCCGCGAGGGCCTCTTTTCGAGCCTCGGGCCTGCTCTCGCCGGAGCCAGGGTCCTGGACCTTTACGCGGGTACCGGCGCGATGGGGATCGAAGCGCTTTCCCGCGGCGCGACCAGCGCGGTCTTCGTTGACTCCGCGCCGGCGGCCGTGAAGACCATCGCCGAGAACCTCCGCCGAACCCGTCTGTCGGGGAAAGGAGAGGTCCGTCGACAGGACGCCGTTCGGGCGCTCCGACAGAAGCTCGGCCAGTTCGACCTGGTCCTGGCCGACCCGCCCTACAGGCTGGCATCCCGAGACGTCGACGCGCTGGTCACCGAGCTCGCTTCGTCGGGCGCCGTGGCGCCGCAGGGCCGTGTCGTGCTGACCCGCCGCCGAGCGTCTTACATGCCTGTAATTCCAGTAGACTGGCACCTAGCCAAGCAGCTGAACTACGGCGACGCGCTCGTTTTGGTGTTCCAGGCCCCTTGAGCAAGGAGGACTTCGAGGTGGGGGCGGCCCTCTGTCCTGGGACGTTCGATCCCGTGACGCACGGCCATATCGACATCTTTCGGCGCGCCAGCGCCTGCTTCGACTCGCTCGTCGTTGCGGTTTTGGACAACCCGGGGAAGGACCCGCTCTTCACCGTCGACGAGCGCCTCGCCATGTTGAAGGAAGCCGTGGCGGCCCTGCCGAACGTCGAGGTCGATTCGTTCTCGGGACTGCTTGTCGACTACGCGAAGGACCGCGGCATCAACGTCGTCGTGAAAGGGCTTCGCGCGGTGACCGACTTCGACTATGAGCTGCAGATGGCCCAGATGAACCGGGAGATGGCAGACGTGGAGACGTTCTTCGTCCCGACAAGCCCTCAGTGGTCGTACCTCTCGTCGTCGCTCATCAAAGAAGTGGTCCGGTTCGGAGGCGACGTCTCCAGGCTGGTTCCGCCGTTCGTCCGGGACCGACTGGAAGAGAAGCTGACGGTCGGGGAGCCATAGACGCATGGACATCGTGACCCGTCTTCAGCAGATCCAGGAGCTCGTGGAGCAGGCGCGTTCCATGCCGCTCTCGTCGAGCGCGATGGTGAACCGCGAGGAGCTGCTCGAGGTCATCGAGGCGGCCAGAACGAACCTGCCCGAAGAGATCAAGCAGGCACGGTGGGTCGTGAAGGATCGCGAGGAGCTGCTCTCGAAAGCCCGGCGCGACGGCGAAACGATTGTGGACGAGGCGATGGCGGAACAGGGCCGGCTGGTGTCCCAGCAGGAGGTCGTCCGGGCCGCGAACGCCGAAGCGGAGCGGATCGTGGGAGAGGCGCGAGAGCAGGCCCGGCAGCTTCGGCTGGAAGCGGAGGACTATATCGACGGCAAGCTCGCCGAATACGAAGCGGTTTTGGAGAAAGCCGCCGAGGACCTCGAGCGGTCGCTCGGCCAGATCCGGCGAGGACGCGAGAAGCTCCGCGGGATGTCGTCGACCGTCATCGATCTGAACGAGGTGGAGCAGAACGCGTGAGAGACGTCGACGTCCGCGACCTGCTGGAGCACCCGGGGGCGTCTCGAACCCTCCGGGTGTCCGAAGGCATCCCCGATCTCGCCACGGAGCTGGCCCTAGTCCCCGACGACCGCGCCATCGGCGCGGACTTCCTCCTGGAGAGCGTGGTGGAAGGCGTGCTGGTGAGCGGCTCGGTGTCGGGCCAGATGACCCTGACCTGCGCGCGCTGTCTGAAGACGTTCGAGACGGGCTTCGACGTCCAGGTCCACGAACTGTTCACACCCGAGGCCACGGAGGACGACGACGAGTATCCCGTCATGGAGGGCTTCGTGAATTTGGAGTCGATGATCCGCGACGCGGTCGTTCCGGCCATGCCGTTCGCTCCACTGTGCCGCCCGGACTGCGAGGGTCTTTGCGAGCGGTGCGGCGGGGACCGCAACTTCGGCGAGTGCGTGTGCCCGCCGGAGATCGATTCCAGGTGGGCGCCCCTGGCTGGCCTTCGCCTCCCGGACGACGACCGACGCCCGACATAGAACCGATGAGGAACTGCTGAACGCGACTCGACGAGGAGTGAGACGACATGCCGGTACCCAAACGAAAGATGACGAAGTCCAAGGGCAAGCAGCGCGCCGCGCACTGGAAGGCGACCGCGCCGACGTACGCCGAGTGCCCTCAGTGCCATCAGCCGATCATCCCGCACCGAGTCTGCGGCAACTGCGGGTACTACCGCGGGCGGCAGGTCATCGACGTCGAATAGCGAGGGCGGCCACGACCTTGCCGAGAAAGGCCACAGAGCTCGAGCGAGCTCTCGGGATTCGATTTCGAAGCGACGACCTGCGCCGGGCGGCGCTCACGCATCGTTCGTTCGCGTTCGAGCGAGGATCGACGTTGACGAACGAGCGGCTGGAGTTCCTGGGAGACGCGGTGCTCGGCCTGGTCGTCACTGACGTGGCGTTTCACGCGTTCCCGGACCTCTCGGAGGGAGAGTTGGCGAAGCTGCGCGCGGCCGTCGTCAACATGACCACGCTGGCCGATGTGGCGAGGGAGCTCGGGCTCGGTCCGGAGCTTCTGCTTGGACGCGGCGAGGAGCAGTCCGGGGGACGAGACAAGGCCAGCATCCTGGCCGATGCTCTGGAAGCGGTCCTGGGTGCGATCTACCTGGACAAGGGACTGAAGAAGACGTCCGATCTGATCCGGCGGCTGTTCTGGCCCCGGATGGTGGCGTGGGCTCGAGGAGAAGGCGCCCGCGATTACAAGACGATCCTCCAGGAGCTGGCCGCGCAGGACGTGGGGCGGCTCCCCGAGTACCGCGTCGAAGAACGGGGGCCGGACCACGAGAAGGAGTTCACGGCGCGGGTGTATCTGGGCGGCCGGGAGTTCGGCGTGGGGGTCGGGCGATCGAAGAAGGAAGCGGAGCAGCGGGCGGCGCGCGAGGCCTACCGCCGCGCGACCACGCAACCGGAAAGGGCAACCGGTGAGCTCGCCAAAGGGCGCTGAAAACATGGAGCTTCCCGAAGTCGAGGTGATGCGGCGCGACTTGGAGAAGGAAGTCGTCGGCAAGCGCATCGCCGGAGTCGAGGTCCGCTCGCATCGAAACGCGATGCGCGTGATCCGGCGGCATTCGCGGAGGAAGGAGTTCGAGGACCGGCTCACCGGGAAGAAAATCAGCCGGATCGACCGCAAGGGGAAGTACCTCCTCCTGTACCTGGAAGAGGGCGACGTGCTGGTCGTTCACTTCGGGATGTCCGGTCAGCTGCTCCGCGGGACGAAGCGCCAGCCGCTTCCGGCCCACACACACGTCGTCTTCGAGCTCTCACAGGGCGGCGACCTACGATACGTGGATCCCCGGACCTTCGGAGAGATGTTCGTCGCCAAGACCGACGAGCTCGGGAAGATCAAGGAGCTCGACCACGTGGCGATCGACCCCTTGGAAGACACGTTCACGTGGCAGGAGTTTTCCGGGGAACTGGCTCGACGAGCCGCCAAGCTCAAATCGTTGCTGATGGACCAAAAGTTCGTCTCCGGCCTCGGCAACATCTACTCGGACGAGGTCCTGTTTGCAGCGGGCCTTCGCCAGGACCGTGGCTCGGAGTCGCTGTCATCGCAGGAGGTCCGCCGTCTCTACCGTGCGATGCGCGAAGTGGTTCAGGACGCAATCCGGTTCAGAGGAACCACCTTGGACGACGAGGCGTACATAGATCTGTTCGGAAAGCCGGGTGAGTTCCAGAGCGAGCTCAAGGTGTACGGGCGGAGGGGACAGCCGTGCCGTCGTTGCCGGACGCCGATCGAGGCCGTGAAGGTTAACGGCAGAACGAGCTACTTCTGCCCTCAGTGCCAGAGCTAAGCCGCAAACTTTCCCTTATTCCTGCGCCGCTCCGGTTGACGCCTCGAACATACGTTCGCTATGCTGGTAAGCACCTCCCCCACGTGCGTTCGGAAAGCAGGTGCACATGGGGACCGCCCGCAACGAAGAAGAATCACTTCCCGATCTGGTCCACGACGCCGACGTCTGGCACGTCCGCATCTCCGGGGCCTACCGGGAGCTGTTCCGCGTCATCGTTCAGCTGGACCGAACCGGCTCCTGGGAGCAGGAGTACGGCGCTCGGGATCTCGCTCACTTCCTCTCTATGCGATACGGGATCTCCCACTGGAAGGCCTGCCGGTGGATCAACGCCGCGCATGCGTTAGAGCAGCTTCCTCAGCTCTCTGAATCGCTTGCCTCGGGGGAGCTCGGGGTGGACAAGGTCGTGGAGCTCGCTCGGTTCACCACACGTGAGATAGAAGGGTCGCTGATCCTCTGGGCCAGGGGCGTTTCCACTGCATCGATCCGGCACCGGGCCGACCTCCACCTCAAGCGTTCCATCGAGGAGGTCCGCGACGCCGAGCGCTCCAGGTTCCTGAACTGGTGGTACTCAGATGAGGGCAGGAGGTTCGGCCTCGAGGCGGAGCTTCCCGCCGCGGACGGAGCGGTGGTGCAAAACGCCCTGGAGCGTCTTGCCGAGAAGATTCCGGTGATGCCGGAGGAAGGCCACGACTGCCACGCCGAGGCCAGGAGGGCCGATGCGTTGGTGGCCCTGGCGTCAACGAGCGTCGCCGAGGACCAGGACCCCGACCGAGCCACGGTGGTGGTCCACGTCCGAGAGGGTGGGTTTGGTGAAGACGGAGGATCGGCCGAGCTAGAGGACGGCCCGGTGATCCACGAACAGACCGCGAAGCGCCAGTTGTGCTCGGGAAGGCTCCAGTGGCTCTTGGAGGATGAGGCCGGGGACATCGTGAAGGTCGGGAGGCTTCACCGGGACCCTCCCCGGTGGATGATGCGGGCCCTCAAGGACCGAGACCGCGAATGCCGCTTCACCGGGTGCGGGGCCAGGCGGTTCGTCCAGGCGCACCACATCAGGCACTGGGACCAGGGAGGGCCGACCGAACTCGGCAACCTGGTCCTCGTGTGCTTCTTCCACCACAAGCTGGTTCACGAGTACGGGTGGAGGATCCTCCGCGAGCGGGACGGCACCGTGACGTGGTTCCGACCGAACGGGAAGCGGTACCGGCCTGGCCCGGCACCTCCGAAAGAGCGGCCTAAAGCGTGGAGATCTTTCGATTCAGCGCATGGCGGACAACCAACCGTTCCTGTCGGCCGCATCGCGTGACCCCGCGCAGACGTAGGCCATGTCCGTCTGCTCACGAGTCGTCTGACATCGTCCTCGATTGTTCCCGTTCGGCGGTAATTCGGTTGGCGATCGAGCGAGCCTCGGTAAGGCGGGCCCGATCGACGAACAACCGCACCCCGAACTCCCAGATCTGACTGAGGTAGCCGGGTTCCTTGTACCACCACACGATGCCGGCCTCCTCGAGCTCTCCGGCAATCTCGTTGGCGGTCTCACGGGTGAACTGCCCGAGATGGACGGTCGTGATGCTCTCGCCTCTCTTGGTCATGCGTTCATCCTGGCAGAAGGCCTGGGTGCTAGCCTCGGAACGTGACCCGAAAGCCATCTGTCCTTGTCGCCATGAGCGGAGGAGTTGACTCTTCCGTCTCGGCTGCGCTGCTGCACGAGCGCGGCTATCGCGTGCTCGGCTCGCATCTCAAGTTGGTCCATCTCGATGGGGTGGATCACGGCTGCTGCGGGCCACAAGCGGAGACCGACGCCCGCGCCGTGGCCGAAACGATGGGGTTCGAGTTCGAAGTCGTGGACATGAGCCCTGAATTCGAGCGGACGGTGCTCTCGGATTTCTTCTCGGAGCATCGCGAGGGACGAACGCCGAACCCGTGCGCCCGCTGCAACGAGCACATCAAGTTCGGGGCGTTCCTGGCCCGCGCCGGCGAACTTGGCTTTGAGTTCGTGGCCACGGGTCATTACGTCCGGACGTGGCGCGATGCCGAGGGCCGGTGGCACCTCGGGCGTGGACGTGATCGCTCGAAGGACCAGTCCTACATGCTCCACATGCTCGGGCAAGGGGAGCTGGGCCGATCCGTGTTCCCCGTCGGGGACCAGACGAAGACTGAGACGCGCGCCCACGCCGAGCGCCTCGGGCTGCCGGTGGCCTCCAAGCCCGACTCGCAGGAGGTCTGCTTCGTCCCCGGCGCGGACCACGGTGCGTTTCTGGAGCGGCATGCCCCGGACTTGGTGCAGATGGGAACCATCCACGACTCGAGCGGTCGGACGCTCGGAAAGCACCAAGGAACCTTCCAGTTCACCATCGGTCAGCGTCGTGGCATCGGCGTCTCAACGGGCGAGCGTTCGTACGTGGTCGATCTCGACCGTGAGCAGAATCGTGTCGTGGTGGGCCCCGGCGAGCTGCTGTCGCGACGAGGCCTGATTGCCGACCGTGTCCATTGGGTCGGAGATGGGCCACCCTCGGACGGTCCGTTCGAGGCCGAGGCGCGCATCCGCTACCGCGGCGAGGACGTCCCCGCCGTAATCGAAGCCATGGACGCGGACCAGGTCCGGGTGGAGTTTCGAGCACCACTGCGCGCGGTCGCGCCAGGCCAAAGCGTCGTCTTCTATCGAGGCGACGAAGTGCTCGGCGGAGCCCGCATCACCGAAGCGCTTCTCTGACTCCAACCGCCGTCATCGGCGGCGTGTACCCTTCCTCTGCTTCACCATGGCCAGGACCCGTCAGCGGCAGACAGAAGAGCGACGAGAACCCGAAGAGCGCCGGCGTTCGGAGGCAAAGCGCCGTGTCGAAGAGCTCCGGGACCTCATCAACTACCACGACTATCGCTACTACGTCCTCGACGACCCTGAGGTCTCGGATGCCGAATACGACCAGCTCATGCGCGAGCTCAGGAGGCATGAGGAGGAGTTCCCCGAGCTCATCACCCCCGACAGCCCCACCCAGCGCGTCGGAGGGCACCGGGCGGCCGAGCTGTTCGCTCCGGTTCAGCACCGCGTTCCGATGCTCTCGCTGGACAACGCGTTCTCGTGGGAGGAGCTGAACGCCTGGGGGAAGCGAGTGGAACGCGTCGTTGGGGGCCAGGCCGACTTCGTGTGCGAGCTGAAGATCGACGGCCTGGCTGTGGCGCTGACGTACGAGAACGGCCAGTACGTTCGAGGAGCGACCCGTGGTGACGGGTTCGTCGGCGACGACATCACGGACAACATCCGGACCATCCGCGCCGTTCCCATGAAGCTCCGCGGGTCGGATCACCCGAAGGTCCTGGAAGTTCGCGGCGAGGTCTATCTGCCGGTCAAGGCGTTCGAGAAGCTGAACGAAGAGCTCTCCGGGCGCGGCGACCGGGTCTTCGCCAATCCCAGGAACGCCGCCGCCGGGAGCCTGCGACAAAAAGATCCATCGATCACGGCCTCACGTCCGCTTCGCCTGTGGTGCCACGGCCTCGGCGCCGCGGAGGGCCGTCGGTTCCCGCGTCACTCCGAGATGCTGGCGTACCTGCGGGACGCAGGTCTTCCGGTCGATCCCAGGACGGAGCGAATGGAAACGCTCGAGGAGGTCTTCAACTTCTGTGAGCGATGGGAGCGCGACCGTCACAGCATCGACTACGAGATCGATGGCGTCGTGGTGAAGGTCGACCAGATCGGGCTCCAGGAAGAGCTGGGAGCGACCACCCACGCGCCCCGATGGGCCATCGCGTACAAGTTTCCGCCCGAAGAACGCACCACCCTGCTTCGAGAGATCGGGGTCCACACGGGGCGAACCGGCGTCGTGACCCCTTTTGCCTACCTCGAGCCCGTGTACGTGAGCGGTGTCACGGTCAGCACGGCCACTCTGCACAACGAGGACGAGGTCAAGCGCAAGGACGTTCGGGAGGGCGACATGGTCGTGGTCCGGAGGGCGGGCGACGTCATCCCGGAGGTCGTCGGGCCGGTTGTTTCCAAGCGGCCGAAGAATGCGAAACCGTGGCGGTTTCCAAAGAAGTGCCCGTCGTGCGGGACGCCGTTGGTCCGGCGGGAAGGTGAGGCGTACTGGCGATGTCCAAACCGCCGAGGATGCCCCTCCCAGAACATCGAGTGGCTGTTCCACTTCGCGTCGAGAGGCGCGATGGACATCGAGCACCTCGGCTACAAGACCGGGATGGCCTTGCTGGACCGCGGGTGGGCGAAGGACCCCTCAGACATCTATCGCCTTACTCCGGAGCGGCTGGCCGAACTTCCGGGCTTCAAGGACAAGTCAATCGCCAACCTCCTGTCGGCGATCCAGTCGTCCAAGGACCGGCCCATCTGGCGTCTCCTGGTCGCGCTGTCCATCCCGCACGTCGGCAGCCACGTCGCGCAAATCCTCGCCCGCGCGTTCCCCTCGCTCGATGAGCTTCAGTCGGCGTCGGTCGATGAGTTGAATGCGGTCGAAGGAATCGGGCCCGAGATCGCCCGCAGCGTGCATGCCTGGTTCAAAGATCGTGAGAACCGGGACCTGATCAAGCGGCTCCGGAAGGCGGGTGTGCGGGTTCGGGACGAGAAGCCGGAGGCGCCTCCGGAAGGACCGCTCACTGGGAAGACCATCGTCATCACCGGGGGACTGCGGGCAATGAGCAGGGACGAGGCGACCAGGGCGGCGCAGCAAGCGGGAGCGCACGTCCCTTCGAGCGTTTCGAAGAAGACCGACTTCGTCGTTGTCGGAGAGAACCCCGGCTCGAAGTACGATCGAGCGCTCCAGCTCGGCGTGGAGACGATCGACGAGGACGAGTTCCTCAGGCGCGTGAAGAGATAGCCGCGGCGGGAATCCATTCGCTCGCCTCACGGGCGACTTGCAGGTAGAGCTCCGCGCACCGCTTGCGGTCCAGCGCGGTCCGGGCGTATTCGCGCGCCCGTTGTTCGAGCCCCGCACGCAGCTGGCGGTCCTCCGCCAACCGAATCAGGTGGCTTCCGACCTCTCGCGCCTGGTCGCCGTCGACCTCCACTTTCATCGCCACATCCCTGGGAACTTCGCTGAACGAGCCGACGTTGTTGACGATCGCGGCCCGGCCTTCGGCCAGCGCCCTGGCCAACGTCCCCGAAGCTTCGCCGGCGCTCGGCCACCGTAAGTTGACGACAACGTCGACCGCCTTCAGATACAGGTAAAAGCGGGATAGATCCAAGAACCCTGTCAGGCGAACCCGTCGCTGCAGGCCGAGCGCGGCGATCAGGTTGAGGACGCCGAATCCGAGGTGATTCGCACCCACGACGAGTAGGAGCGTGTCCGGGCGGCGCTGCGCGAGCTGCGCGAAACCGCCCAGCACCGCTCCCGGCTGCTTCGGTTTGGTGATGAACCCGAACTGTCCGACCAGGAAGGCGTCTTTCGGCAACCCAAGACGCACTCGAGCCTCTTCCCGGGTAACCCCGGCGACATCCGGAGGGGCGGGGAACGCATAGTGAGGGATCACCGTGATCGGGACATCAGGAGCGACCTCGGCGAGCCGTTCAGCGACATCGTGGCTGTGCGTGATGAGCGCCTTCGACGTCCTGGCCACGTGCGCGTTCAGCGGAAAGACGAACTTCTCCAGGTGCGTTGCCAGTCCGCGCCCCCGAAGCTCGGCAAGACGCCGCCCGGCCTGTCCGTAGTCCTCTTCGAGCACGTCGCCGTACCAGGCGCGGTGCCTCCCCGCGTCGTCCTCGAAGAGGACGGTCTCCAGTAGGTGGTGAAGAACGAAGTCGTGGAAAACGGCCACGCCCGGATGGGCTCGGGCCGCCTGATAGACGAATCGGTGAAATGGATTGTTTCCGAGGTGATAGACGACCGTGTCGTACCGATCCAGGCGTCGCAGCGCCGAAGAAGAGAACACACGCGCGGCCGGCGGCGGGGAGAACACGCGGATCCCTTTTGGCGCGGCTGGCTTCCTGAGCGAGCCGAGTTTTCGATCGGGAGGACGAATGCAGTACGCGTCCACGTCGGCCTGCTCCGCGATGAGAGGAAGGAGCTCGAACGAGTAGTCGGAGACCCCTGCCGGAATCGGCGGAAGGGGAGAGAACCATGCGAGCCGCACGGCTCACTCCATGGCTTGCGTGAGCGCCGCGGGCGCCTCTTGCCGGTCGGCTCCTTCCTCCGTGGGAAAAGCCTCGCTCGTTCCAGGTTCCGACCGTTCGACTTCCGCTCGCAGCGCGTCGACCGCAGCGCGAAGGCTCTCCACCTCCCGGCGCAACTCGCGGAGCTCGGTCCCGTGACGGGCCCGCATGCCCTCGAGTTGGCGATGGAAGCCCTCCATGACCACATCCATTCGCTCCAGGAGGTCCTTCATCAGTCGGTGCGTGAGACTGGGCCGCCGCGCCAGGATCTTGCCCTCGAGCTCCTCGATCCGGAGCTGCTTCTGCCGGTCGTAGATCTCGTGGCTCAGCGAGCGCATGTAGGCGCGCACGGCGCGGCGTCGCCGATACGACTCGATGTAGTGCTCGGGAAGGAGCTTCTTCAGAACGTTCTTGACGGCGCGCATCGTCGAAAGCCTAGCGTACCGATCACGCCGCAGCGGTTGTTGCGTTTTCATTGCATTCGGTTGGCCGGTCCGGTGGAAGGTGCTTGCTAGACTCACGCCCACAGCAGTCTTCACCACGAACTCCGCACGAGGTAGCAATGGCCACGTCTGCTGTTTCCGATCCCGTCGTCAGGACGTCCGAGCCATCTCGGCTGGGGCTTCGTTCGCGATTGCGCGATCTATGGACGTGGCGGGAGCTCCTCGGCAACCTGATCCGCCGAGAGATCAAGGGAAAGTACAAGACGTCGGTGCTGGGGGCAGCGTGGTCGATGCTCAATCCCCTGCTCTACCTCGCGGTATTCAGCCTGGTCTTCAACGTGGTGCTGAATAGGGGGATGCCGAACTTCCCGGTCTATCTTCTGTCCGGTCTCCTGGCGTGGAACCTCTTCTCGAACTCGGTGTCGCAGGCGGCTCGTTCGGTCGTCGACAACTCCAGCCTGGTGACGAAGGCGTATTTCCCATCCGAGGTGCTTCCGTTGGCGTCGATCGGGAGCACGCTGTTCGATTTCGCGCTCCAGGCGGTCGTGCTGGTCGCGTTCATGGTCGTAACGCAGGTCGGCGTGCTGGGGTGGAACCTGCTTCTCCTACCGCTGTCGCTGTTTGCGCTCCTGGCGTTCACCTCTGCACTGGCTCTGTTCGTCGCCGCGGCCAACATCCGCTACCGCGACGTCCAGCACCTGCTGGCCATCGCGTTGCTGACGTGGTTCTGGATGACGCCGATCGTGTACCAGAGCGGCTTCGTCTACACCGAGCTCGGCGAGCGCGAGCTGTTCGGCATATCCGTGTACCACCTGTACCTGGCGAACCCGATGACCGCCATCGTGTCCGGGTTCCATCGGTCGCTGTACGGGACCGTCGCGCCGGCCGGTCCCGAGAACCCGGTTCTGCTCCCCGTTTCGGTGCCGTGGCTCGCGATGGTCATCGGCGCGGTTGCCGTGGGGTCGCTGATTCTTCTTGTTTTGACCTGGACCTACTTCTACCGGCGGTCCGGGGATTTCGCCGAGGAGCTGTAGTGGACGCCGCCATCACGGTCGAGGGGCTCAGCAAGCGGTTTCGACTCCACAGCGATCGCCCCTCTTCATTGAAGGAACGAATCATCAGGTTCCGAAGCCGTCCCGAAGAGCTGTGGGCCCTGAAGGACATCTCGGTCGAGGTTCCCCAAGGCTCGACGCTCGGGCTGATCGGCCCAAACGGGTCGGGAAAGACCACGCTTCTCAAGATCATCGCGGGGATCCTTCGCCCGACCGAAGGCCGGATCACCACTCGAGGGAGGATCGCGCCGCTCCTCGCGCTCGGGGCGGGCTTCCACCAGGAGCTCACCGGGCGGGAAAACATCTATCTCAACGCGTCCATCCTCGGCCTCACGCGGCACGAGACCGACCGGCTCTTTGACGACATCGTCGCGTTCGCGGAGCTCGAGAAGTTCATCGACAACCAGGTGAAGTTCTACTCGTCGGGGATGTACGTCCGGCTGGGGTTCGCGGTCGCCGTTCACGTCGATCCAGCCATCCTCCTGGTGGACGAAGTGCTGGCCGTGGGCGACATCGCGTTCCAGGCCAAGTGTCTCGAGCGCGTGGAGCGGTTTCAGGAGGAGGGCCGGACGATCGTCTTCGTCACTCACGTCCCCGACCTGGTCGTCCGGGTCTGCGATCGAGTGGTCCTGTTGGACCAGGGACGCATGGCATCCGAAGGCGAACCGCGCAAAGTCGTGCGCGAGTTCCGCCGGCTGATGAGCCGGACGGACGTCGCATACGCCTGGGACGAAGGAACCAAAGAGATCGAGATCGTCTCGGCAGAGATCTTCGGCGCCACCGGGGGTGGCGTCGAGGTGTTCCACCCCGGAGACGAGATAACGATCCAGGCCGACCTCAAGGCCAACAAGCCGGTGGAGGATCCCGTCGTCTCCTTCGCCATCCGAGACGAACAGAACCAGTTCGTGTTCGGGACGAACACCGACTGGCGAGGAAAACGGTGGCCCCGGTTCGAGGGGAAGCAGCGCGTGCAGTTCGTCCTGAAGAGCTTGCCCCTGGTAGACGGTCGCTACTGGGTCACGCTCGGCGTTCACTCGCGCGACTCACGCCGCGTGTATCACATGCAGGAGCACCGGTACTCCTTCGATGTGGTGAAGGGCGAGGAAAATCCCGGCGCGATCTTCATTCCGGTCGAGTGCCAGGTAGAGACGTTGTGACCGCGGGGGACGGATGAGAATCCTGGTTGTCGCGCCGTTCCCTCCGCAGCGGGACGGAATCGGAGCGTACGCCCACCACCAGGTCGAGCGGCTCCGTTCCGAGGGACATGACGTGACGGTCCTGTCGCCCGAGGAGGGCAACGGCGACCTCCGGGAACCCTTCCTCGGAGGGAACGCGCTTCGCACGGCGGCGCGCGAAGGGGGCGCGTACGATCGAATCGTCGTCCACTTCCAGCCCACGCTCTTCCATCCACCCCGGCGGCCGGTCGGCAAGATCGCGGCGTCACTCGCGCTTCTCCGCCTGGCCGCTCGCCGTCCACAGCTGGAGCTGGTGGTGCATGAGGCCGACACACCGATCCGCTGGCGGCCGGACTACATGCTCCTGCGGCGGGCGTTCCGTAGGGCCTCGCGGTTGTGGTTTCACACCGAAGAAGAACGAAAGCGGCTGGAGCGCGGCTATGGCATCACGGTTCGCGGCGGGCTGGTGCCGCACCTCGTAGCGGCCAGGCGGTCCTCCAGGGACGAGGCAAGAAAGCAACTGGGGATCGACCCTGCCGAAACCGTTCTCCTCTGCGCCGGGTTTCTCCACCCGTCGAAGGGTTTCGACCGAGCGCTCAACGCATTCCCGGCCGGCAACGGCGCGAAGCTCTTCATCGTCGGTTCGGTTCGACAGGCGACGGAGGAGAACCGTGAGTACGCCAGGAGCCTGGCCGCGCGGTGTGCAACCGTTCCCGGTGCCGAGCTGATCGAACGATTCGTTTCGGATGAGGAATTCGACCTGTGGGTGTCCGCTGCGGATTGGGTCGTCCTGCCGTACAGAGAGTCCTGGTCGTCGGGGGTCCTGGCGAAGGCCCAAGCCGTTGGCGCACCCGCCATCGTCACGGCGGTGGGCGGCCTTGCCGAGCAGGCGAGCAGTCATGATGTCGTCGTGAGCACCGATGAGGAGCTCGCTGCCGCTCTTCGCCGCGCCGTGGCGACGCCGAGGTCGGAGACCGACGCCAAAAAGGAGCCCCGCCCGAAGAGCGGAAACGGCGACGGCGCGCGAAGGCCTCCGGAGCATCGTCACGATTCCGAGTGGGACCCCGAAGCGCATGCGGCCATCACGAAGAGAGGAAAGAAAGTGCTGATTGGACTGATTTTGATTTCCGTGGCCCTCGCGGCCCTGGCCCAGCTAACGCTCAAGCATGGAATGAACCAGGTGACCCATCAGGGAGAGATTCCGTTATCCCTTCGCGATCCTGTCGCGCTGGTGAAGCGGATCGTGCTCAACGCCTCGGTATGGGCCGGGCTGCTCACGTTCGTCGCCTCCGCGTCGGTGTGGCTGATCGTGCTATCAAGGACGTCACTTTCGTTCGCCTACCCGTTTGCCTCGCTTACCTATGTCCTGATCCTCGTCTTCGACCGTTTGGTCCTGAAGGAACCCATCTCGGCGCTGCGGTACGGAGGCGTCGCCCTCATCATTGCGGGGCTGTTCCTCATTTCCAGAACGCACCACCCGACGTGACGTCCGTCGGCTCCAGGTCGCCTTCCTCCGGCGAGCACGCGGCGCCCGACCTCGGCGTCGTGGTGGTCAACTACAACGCCGGTCCGTTCATCGTTCGGTGCCTTCGCTCAGCGTTCGAATCGGCCGGAGACGCGCGGCTGGAGGCCGTGGTGGTGGACAACGCGTCGGCAGACGGCAGCACCGACCTCGTGCTGACGGAGCATCCGGACGTCCGAATCATTCAGAACGACTCGAACCGCGGCTTTGCCACAGCCGCGAATCAGGGGATCGTGGCGACGTCGGCGCCGTACGTCCTCCTGTTGAACCCTGACGCTGAGGTCACCGCGGGGACGCTGAGCGGGCTGCTCAAGGTGGCGAAGGACCGTCCTCGCCTGGGCGCGCTCGGGCCGCTGATTCGCGAGCCGGACGGGCGGATCTATCCATCGGCGCGAAAGGTCCCCACGGCGTCAGAGGCGTTCGGTCACCTCTTTCTGGGGTTGGTTCATCCCGACAACCGGTGGTCTCGCGCGTACACGATGTCGGGTTGGGACCGCCGGTCGGAGCGGCTCGTGGACTGGGTGAGCGGCTCGTGCCTCCTGCTCAACCGGGCGGCCCTCGACGAGGTAGGGCTGCTCGACGAGGGCTACTTCTTCGGCGTCGAGGAGGTCGACCTCTGCACCAGAATGCGGAACGCCGGATGGGATGTCATGTTCACGCCGGAACTCGAGGTGCTGCATCTCGGCGGCGTGTCGCGCGGGCGATCGCGTCGCATCACCCAGGAGCACGCGAGGGGGATCTACCGCTACTTCGTGAAGTTCCGTTCGCCCGGATGGCGAATGATCCTCCGCCCGTTCGTGTGGATCGCCCTTCGCGTGTGGGCCGCGCTGCTATCGCGCCGCCGCGGAGATCGGTAGCCGCGCCGCATGGACGAGGAGATCCCGGCGAAGGCCGTGGTCCTGGTGGGCGGCGAGGGGACCCGTCTTCGTCCCTTGACCGAGACCATCCCGAAACCGTTGATCCCACTCGTGGACCGGCCATTCCTCTCGCACGTCATCTCGCGCCTGGCCGGCTATGGCGTCCGCGAGGTGCTCCTCTCGTCCCCGTATCTGGAGCACACGTTCGCCGCGTTCCTGGAGGAGGCACGCGAGGAGATCCTCGTGACGTGGATCCACGAAGCAGTACCACTCGGAACCGGCGGAGCGGTGTCCAACGCTGTCCACGGAATCGACCAGCCCATCTTCGTGCTGAACGGCGACATTCTCACCGGCCTCGACCTGACCGCGCTGGCTCGAAGGCACCGGGAGAGCGGGGCGGCGGCCACCATCGCGCTGACTCCGGTCGATGACGCGCGGCCGTACGGCCTGGTCGCACTCGATGAGGACGACCGCGTCCTCGAGTTTCGGGAGAAGCCCGAACAGCTCATTCCGGGCGTGGTCAACGCCGGGACGTACCTACTGGACCCTCGGGTGCTCGACGGCGTTCCCACCGATCGCCCGGCATCCATCGAACGCGATGTTTTTCCGGCGCTCATCGCACGGGGAGAACCGGTATTCGGGCTGGTCGACCGGAGCTACTGGATGGACCTCGGGACTCCGGAGAAGTACCTCCAGGCAACGTTCGACGCGCTCGAGGGGCGGATCGCCGGGCTCAACTACACCGCTCCGCACATCGACGACGCGGCGAAGATCTCGCTTCTGTCGCACCTTGGCCGGTGGGTGGTCGCCGGGCCGGAGGTCAGCGTCGGCGACCATGTGGAGGTGGACGACTCGGTCCTGCTCGCCGGGAGCGTTGTGGAGGACGGCGCTCGCGTTCGACGCTCCATTCTCGGGCCGCGTTCGCGAGTCGGACGCGAAGCCACCGTCGAGGGCGCGGTACTGGCCGAAGGAGCTACCGTCCGGCCCGGGACCGCGGCTGAAGGAGCTCGTGTGCCCGCCGGTCAGGTGTTGTAGCTGCCTTAGATCGGCGCTCCGGCCTCCGGGGCGTCTCCGCGGTAGGCGCCTCGTCCGGTCGCCGCGTACTGGAGGACGAAACCCCGCGCGACATCGAGGCTGGGCCGGTCGCAGCTCTGCTGGTGATGCCATGCCGTCAGGGCCATCTGCTTGCCTTCCGGCAGTCGGCCGGCGGCTCCTTGCTCCGGGAAGTTGTACGGCGCCACGATGACCTTGTTCCCGTTTGCCGGGTCCCCGTAGAAGTCCTTGATCTGCTGGATCTCCGGGTTCCGTTCGGCCCTCGGGTCGTACCAGATCACGGCGGCCCCGTGCTCCAGGGAGTGGAGCACTGCGTAGACGTCCGGGGGCTCCGGATACACGCCCGCCGGTTGGGCGCCACTGAGGTGCGGACCGGAGGTCGGTGGCGTGTTCGGGTAACTCGACAGGGGAGGCGGCTGCGGAGCCTCCGCCGCGCCGATGTGGGTTTGGTCGGCGTTCCCCGGATACGGGTCGACCCTCGTTATGCCGGTGCACCCGGCGGCCTGGGCGGCGGTCTGGGCCCGTTGAACCACTGCCCGCTGTTCGGCATTCAGCTCCCGCGGCCGGTTGAGGAAGAACACGCCTCCAACGATGCCTCCGACGATCAACGCGCCTACGCCCCACCGGCCCGCGCGCCGGAGCATGCGGCGGCGAGCCATCTGGCGGCGGATCCGCTCGCGTTGCCGCCGTGCCTCCTCTTTTCGGGCGAGCCGGTTCGGGCCTCCGGACTCCGCGGGGGCCGGCTTGACGGACGGAGTCTCTTCGGTCCTGGAACGCGGGCGTTTGGTCGCGGTCCCTGTACCGCCGGACCGCCCCGCCGTCGAGGGACGTCGCTTCTTCTTCTTTGCCATGAGCTACGCGGTCACCGATGTCATGTCCTCGGAATTCCAGGGTACTTGAACTCGATTGGTTCGGTTCTGATACGAGCGGCGAGCCGCCCCAGGAGAACGATGACGATCACGCCGACCACCGTGACGACTACGGCGTAGATGTAGAGAGCGCTCAGTTCGGCCTGCGTCTGCTGTCCCTCTGCGAAGGCCTTGTTGAAGGACTCGGTGATGGCGGTGTTCCATGCCAAAGCCGCCACGAACCCGAATGCCGCTGTGGCGAGCGAGATCATGGTCGCAACCACCTCTCGGCTGAAGCGGCTGGTCTTCTGGACGACCTCACCGACCATCGGAACGTCGTCGTCCTTCCGGTGGCCTGACCCGGCGGGTGGGCGCTGTTCGCTCATCATCGACCTCCTTCACTCGGGCATTTGAGGGGTCGAACCTATACCGGCGAATGCCGACCGACTCGGGCGAAGGCGCTATTCGGCCGCAGTCCCTGAAGGTCCTGTCCGGTCCCGCGAATCGACCACTCCGGTTCGAAACAGGTCGTCCTCCGGGGGACGGATCAAGGCTCGGGCGGGCGTTGGAGGCGCATTGAATGACAGGCCGCGAACAATGGCCATGGGAATCCCGCTCGCCTTCCCCATGACCAGCCCGCTCGCCGCCGCTACTTCGTCCGCGAGCGCAACCATGGTGGCCTCGAGCACGCGGCCGGAGGCGTCCTTCGTGCCCCGAAGGTCCACCAGGGCCGGGAGGCCGGCGCATCCGATGGCCACGTTCACCAGTCCTCGGCGCCACGGCCGGCCGAACGTGTCGGTGATCACCACGGCGACCTCGACGCCGAGCGCCCGGCGAAGCGCTCCGCGGAGACGTTCGGCAGAACCGTCGGGATCTTCTGGGAGCAGCGTGAGGAACCCTTCGGCGACATTCGAGGCGTCCACGCCGGCGTTGGCGCAGACGAAACCGTGAGTGGTCTCGGCGATCACCAGGTCCCCGCGCCGGGCGACGATTCGACGTGTCTCCCGCTCGACCCACCGCTGTTTTCCCTCCGGCTTCTCTGGAACGACGCGCCCTTCGGCTTTGGAAACTGCCTTCTGCGTCACCACGACGGCATCGCCGCGTTCAAGGGCGAGCGACGACGAATCCAGGGCATCGAGCAGGAGCCGAGCCAGATCCTCGCCGGCGCGGACCTCCGGGATTCCCGTGACGGGAATCACTTCAACGGTCATCGGTGCCGCTCGCTCAACGCCAACTCGAGTGCAGCTCTCGCCACGCGCTCGGCCGCCTCATCATCGACCATCATCGTGGGCGCCGCCACGACGTCGAATCCGAGTTGCTCGACGGAGCTCGTGAGAGACCGGTCAACTTCGTCGATGACCCACCCCCGAATGAGTCCCCGGTAGCACGAAGCCGCCCCTGCCGCGGAGACCTCCACTCCGATGACGGGGAGCAGTTTGTCGGCCATACCCCTCACCGGTGCGCCGCGGATGATGGGGGACACTCCGGCCCCACGGTCGCGGCGAGCGGCCAGCGCGTCGCGGATCCCCGGGATGGCGAGGATTGGCGCGATGGAGGCGACTGGGTTGGAAGGGCAGATCAGGACGGCGTCTGCCTCCTCGATGGCCTCGAGAACGACGGGGGCCGGCCGCGCCGCCGCCGCGCCCTCGTACCGAATGGCCTTGACGTCGTCCAGAGCGCCCCTCTTCACCCAGTACTCCTGAAAGTGGAGGTCCATGGGTTGACCAGCCTCGCCCACCGCGTCGACGCGGGTCTCAACCGTGTCGTTCGTCATAGGAATGATTGCCACGCTGACTTCAAGCCGGCGCGCCACTTCCGAGGTCGCTTCCGACAACGACTTTCCTTCCTGAAGCAGTTGCGTCCGAAACAAATGGATCGCGAGGTCGGTGTCGCCCAGGCCGAACCACGCATCCGGGGCGCCGAACCGACGCAGCTCCTCTGCGGTCCGGAACGTCTCGCCGGCGCGGCCCCAACCACGGTCTCGGTCAGCTACGCCGGCCAACCAGTACGTGACCGAATCGATGTCCGGTGAAACGTGGAGGCCGTGGATGCGGACGTCATCGCCTGTATTGACGATGACGGTCACGTCCTCGGGCGAAACGACTCGAACCAGGCCGCGCAGGAACTTCCCCGCGCCCACGCCCCCGGCCAGCGCAACAACTGTCATGACCCATTCGAAGCCTAGTGGCCGTGCCGAACGACGGTGTACGCTCGACCGCCGTGGTGATGGTCGGTCCTTCGGGCGTTCGCCGAGCTCTCGCTCGTGCTCGTGCTGGCAAGACCCTGACTCTCGACGAGCACGAAGCGCTCCTCGGCTCGCGCGGTGATTCTCTGAAAGAGCTTCTCCAGACGGCGTCCCGTCTCCGCGACCTCGGTCACGGCAAGACCATGACGTACTCGCGGAAGGTCTTCGTCCCCCTCACGATGCTCTGTCGCGACCACTGTCATTACTGCACCTTCGCCAAGCCGCCGGCGAAGCTCGACGCGCCGTTCCTGACGCCGGAGCAGGTTGTCGCCATCGCCGACGCCGGCCGTCGCCAGGGATGCAAGGAAGCGCTGTTCACTCTGGGGGACCGGCCGGAGGACCGCTATCCGGAGGCCCGGGAATGGCTGACAGCGCGGGGCTATCAGACCACGCTCGAATACCTCCGCGCGGTCGCCATCACGGTGATCGAGGAGACCGGCCTGCTTCCCCACCTCAACCCCGGCGTGATGAGCTGGGAGGAAATGGCCCGGCTCAAGCATGTGAGCGCCTCCATGGGGCTGATGCTCGAGACATCATCGGAGCGGCTCTCGCAGAAGGGGGGCCCGCATTTCGGGTCGCCGGACAAGGTTCCGAAGGTTCGGCTCCGAACGATCGAAGACGCCGGCCGCCTCTCCATCCCGTTCACCACTGGGATCCTGGTCGGGATCGGGGAGACGCTTCGCGAACGCGCCGAGTCGCTGGCGGCGATTCGCGACCTCCACCGCCAGTACCGACACGTCCAGGAAGTGATCATCCAGAACTTCCGTCCGAAGCCCGGCACCGCGATGCACGCTGCTCCCGAGCCCGAGCGCGACGAGTTCCTGGCGACCATCGCGGTGGCTCGGATTCTCTTCGGTCCCTCGATGAACATCCAGGCGCCGCCGAATCTCTCAGACCCTCATTACCCCCGGCTGATCGACGCCGGTATCAACGACTGGGGCGGCGTCTCACCGGTCACGGTGGACCACGTGAACCCGGAAGCGCCTTGGCCGAAACTCAGAGATCTGGAGCGTCGCACCGGCGAAAAGGGTTTCGCGCTGCGCGAGCGGCTGGCGATCTATCCCGGATACGCGCTCAAACCTGACCCGTGGATCGCCGGCAAGATGCACGAGCCCGTTCGACGGCTGACCGGACGCGACGGCCTGGCCGATCCGTCGCGCCCGAAGCCGGAACCGGTCCGGTGGCAGGACCCCCAGACACAGTGGAAGCCGCGGAGGATCGCCCTGACGTTCGCCAAGGCCGATGGAGAGGCGCTTCGGAAGGACGCGCTCGACGTCTACGGCGACTTCGACGCGATTGGTGCAACGAAGTCGTGGAGAACCGAACGGGTATCCCCTCGGCGCCTCGATGCGGAGATCAAAGCCGCGCTCTCGAAGGCGGCCGAGGGGCGGACGATCACCGATGCAGAAGCCCTGGCGCTGTTCCGCGCCGACGAAGAGAGCCTGGATGCGTTGTGCCGCGTCGCCGATGACTTGCGGCAGGCGGCGGTGGGGGACGAGGTGACCTTCGTCGTCAATCGGAACATCAACTTCACCAACGTGTGCTACACGGGCTGCCGGTTCTGCGCGTTCGCCCAGCGGGAGATCGATCCGGAGTCCTACACCCTCTCGCTGGGCGAGGTGGCAGACCGAGCCCAGGAGGCGTGGGACTACGGCGCAACCGAGGTCTGCATCCAGGGCGGTCTGCACCCGAGCCTTCCCGGCGACTTCTATTTCCGAATCCTCGACGCCGTGAAGGAGAGGACGCCGAATATCCACATCCACGCGTTCAGCCCGATGGAGGTCATGAACGGCTCGGCTCGTCTCGGGATCTCGTTTCGGGACTTCCTGATGGAGTGCAAGCGTCGCGGCCTCGGCAGCATTCCCGGCACGGCCGCGGAGATCCTGGACGACGAAGTCCGGTGGGTCCTCACCAAGGGCAAGCTTCCCGCGGATACATGGGAGGACATCGTCAAAACCGCGCACTCGCTGGGCATTCGGAGCTCCTCCACCATCATGTATGGCCACGTCGATGCTCCGCCGCACTGGGTCGCCCATATCCGCCGCCTCAGCCGCATCCAAGAAGAGACGGGCGGCTTCACCGAATTCGTGCCGCTCCCGTTCGTGCATCAGAACGCACCGATCTATCTGGCTGGGAAAGCGAGGCCCGGACCGACCTTCGAAGAGAACCGTCGCATGCACGCGATCGCCAGGATCCTTCTGAATCGACAAATTCCGAACATCCAGGTCTCGTGGGTGAAGATGGGCATGGACTACTGCAAGACGATCCTTCAGGGTGGCGCGAACGACTTCGGCGGAACGTTGATGGAGGAGACGATTTCAAGGATGGCGGGCGCCGAGTGGGGCATCCGGAAAGAGCCCGAGGAGTTCGTGTCGGCCATTCGGGCGATCGGACGATACCCGAGAGAGCGTACGACCACCTACGAACGCGTAGATCGTCAACTGGCTTGACGTTATCCGTCAAGCATCTTTACTAGCAAAAAATCGTCGAAAACATCTTGCGCATGGCGCTTCACCTTGCCACGATTCGGTGAGGATGAAGAACGCGGCGGCTGGTCTTCGATTTCTTGGCACTCTGGACTTGCATTCCTCCCGTGGTTTCCGTCAGAATTACAACAATGTAATTCTGGGGAGGGGACAGTGCATCACTTCGTTCCATGGCAGGACCGGGCGCGGTGCCGGGATTACGACCCGGAAATCTTCTTCCCCGAGAAGGGAGGGTCGTCTCGCGAGGCGAAGCGAATCTGCGCGGAGTGCACGGTTCGCATCGAGTGCCTCAACTACGCCCTGCGGCGCGACGAGCGCTACGGAGTGTGGGGCGGCATGAGCGAACGCGAGCGCAGACGCCTGAAGCGAATGGCGTCCTGAGCCTTTGCGGAAGGAGGTGAACCATGCCAGCAGCCAAGAAGAAATCTTCGGCGAAGAAGAAGTCCACCGGCGGTAAGAAGAAGTCTTCGGCGAAGAAGTCGAGCGCTTCGAAGAAGAAGTCCTCGGCAAAGAAGAAGTCTTCGGCGAAGAGGAAGCGGTAGCAACCGCTTCTCGGCCAAGAACCACCAGAAGGGGGGTGATCCGCCCCCCTTCTTGGATTTCAGCTCCCGTTCGGACATTGTCCATCGGCGTGTGACTCGGGACCGTCGCTTGAACGCCGACGTTATACTCACGGTCGCTTTCATCGCATTGACCATTCTTTCTTGATGCAATTGCAGACGCGTTCCCCGAGCCGTTCCACGGCACCTCGCGAAGTCCGGCCACCCAGCGTTCTGGTTGTGTTGGTGGTGAAGGACGGAGCCGAGTGGTTGCCGCGGTGCTTGCATGGGCTGTCGCGGCAGACCTATCCCCGTCTTGGAGTAATTGCGATCGACAACGGATCGACGGACGAGTCGGTCGAGCTTCTGGAAGGGACGCTCGGTGCCGCGCGAGTGATTCCGCTGAACAGGAATCTCGGGTTCCCGGGGGCCGTGGCCGCGGCGCTGCGGTCCGACGTCGCCCAGCAGTCCGACTACGTCCTTTTGATGCACGACGACACCGTCCTTGCTCCCAACGCTGTGGCGAACCTCGTCGCGGCGGCCGAACGGATCGACGGGGTCGGTGTGGTCGGACCGAAGGTATTGGACTGGCAAGACCCGCAGGTCCTCAGGGAGATCGGCTATTCAACCGATCGCTTCGGCTACCCGTATTCGCCGCTGGACGAAGGTGAGATTGACCAGGGCCAGTACGAACGGATACGGGATGTCCTGTTCGTCTCCTCCTGCGCGATGCTCGTCTCCCGGGCGCTCTGGACGCGGATCGGGCCGCCGGACGAGCGCCTGGCCGGCTCACACGACGACCTCGACTACTGCTGGCGCGCTCGGCTGGCCGGGTTCAAGGTCCTGATGACACCTCTGGCGGTGGCTCACCACCGGGAAGCAACCACCCGTGGAAAGCGGCCTGGAGGTCCGGAGGAGATTCGAATCCGCTACGAGCGGGAGCGCGCCGCTCTCGCCAGCATGCTGAAGAACTACAGCTTCTTTTCGCTGCTCTGGGTACTCCCGCTGTACCTCATCCTTGGGCTTCTCCGGGTCGCCGTTTTTGTCTTGTCCCGAAAGTTCGAGGACGCGTACCAGCTGCTGTCGGCATGGCGGTGGAACGTGGTTCGGCTGCCCGGAACGATCCTCAGGCGATGGCGGGCCCAACGGGTCCGCGCGGTGCGCGACCGCGTTGTCCGCCAGTCCATGGCGCCCGCCGGGATCCGCCTGCGGCGATGGGTGCTTGCAGCGGCCAGTGCCCTTCTCCCGCAGCCCGTGGCGGAGCCGGAGGGCGGGCGGCCGGTTCCGGTGGTGGTCAAGGTCGCGCGGTACGTCGGCGCCCACCCGGTGGCGGTGGCGTGGGGGGTCGGGATCGTTGTCGCGCTGGCCGCGTATCGAAACCTCTTCGGCGCTTCGCCGCTCGTGGGCGGGGCGCTGGGGGTCCCGCCCGATTCCCCACTCGACTACTTCAGGGAACTTACGTCGGGCCTCCGGCACACCGGTCTCGGTGGGAATTACGCTGCCAGCCCCGCGCTCGCCATTCTCGGGGTCGGAAGCGGCGTGGCCCTGGGAAGCCCCGCCTTCTTTCAAAAGATCTTGTTATTGGCGCTCCCGGTCTTCGCCGCCGTTGGAGCCTATCGAGCCGTTCAGACGGCCACAGGAACACGGGTTCCACCTGCGGTCGCCGGGGTGTGTTACGGCGTGTCCAGCCTCATCTTGTGGGGCGTCTCCACAGGGCGGCTCGCCGCGCTGGTCTTCTTGGCCGGTGTTCCGTGGCTCGTCACCAAGCTCGGGCTTCCGTTTCGCCGGGAGTTCCGCGTGCCACCGATCAGATGGGTCGCGGGCGCCGGCGTAGGGCTCGGCGTTCTGATGGCGTTCTTCCCTGGAACGTTGCTCGTCGCCGTGCTGGCGGTGCTTTCGCTGTCGGTCTTCCCGATCACGAACCCAAGACGAACGGAGGCTGTCCTGCTCGCCCTTGCCGCCATCGCCGTAGGCGGCGTCTTGATCTTTCCGCTCGCCATCGACTTCATGCGCTCGGGCGGGTCGGCGTTCGGGAGCGAAGCCGGCGGGGGGACGTTCGAAGCGCTCGCTCGCTTGTCGCTTCGACCCGGGCCGGGGCTCTGGAGGACCGGCTTCTACCTCCCCCTCGCTGTTGCTATCGGGCTCCCGTTCGTTACGAACCAGCGCACAGAGGCGTTCAGGGCTGCCGGACTCGCCGTGGTGGCGCTCTATCTGGCGTGGCTGTCGGCGCGCGGCTATCTCCCTGAACCGGTTTCCAATTCGGTCGCCTACCTCGGCCTTCTTGCGTTCCAGTACGTCTTCCTTCTCGGATTGGCGCTGGCTTCACTCGCGTCGATGAAGAGTTCGTCCAGGCAGTCTCGGGTGGCGATCGGGGCTCTCGGCGTCGTGATCGGTCTCGGTCTTCTTACCCAGGTGGCGCAGGCTGCCCGCGGACGCTGGACCGTAGGAG
>JALYGK010000040.1 GCA_030777105.1 Actinomycetota bacterium
CGTTAGTCCCGGTGGTAGGTGGCCCGGTCTCGCTCTCGCACGGTACGTCCTGTGATTGGAATGCCGGTCGGCGTTTGAGAGAGGTGCTATGGACACCGGAGACGCGCAAAGCCAGGGCGACAAACGGAACGATGGTGAAGACGTAGGTCGACACGGGGGCGGGGACACCAAGCCGGAACCAGATCCAGACCGCACGAATGACGAAGAAGACCTCGGCCGTCAAACGATCGAAGCCGACGAAGCTGAGCTCGAAACGCGGCCGACTTCCGAAGAACAGCGGGAGGTAACTCGGGGACTCCTAGCGGCGTCGCTCGTAGGGCTGCTCGGTGTAGTGATCATTGCGGCACCGCTCCTTCTAGCAACGGATTTGGTAACAGTGGAGGAGCTCGAGCGCATGAGCCAGCTAATCTTGACGCCCCTTATAGGGCTCATTGGGTCAGTCATTGGGTTCTACTTCGGCGGGCTCACTCGCGGTCAGCAAGGCAGGCGCCGCCGCCGAACGACTGGTCGACGAGGGGGGGGACGATGACGCCCAGGCTTCCAGACACCTTCGCTGGGACCGCTGCAGTTCTTGGGCCAATCTTGGCGTTTGTAGTCGCGACACTGATTATCTTGCCGAACGGGGAGAAGGAGAACGCCCCTTACCCGTACCGAGAGACCCGACGCTTTGAACAGATCTGTTCAAAGGAATTCCCGTCACGATATTGCAGTTGTGTCCTGCGGAGGGTTCAAGCGTCTCGAGTGACATTTGACCGCTTCCAGACGGAACAACTGTTGCTGCTGTTTGGACGACCGGCTGAAGACATTAGAGAGGCTGTGCGGCCGTGCGGTCGTCGGCGCGGTCGACCCTAGGAGCCTACGAGGGGAAGCTAGAGCCTGATTGCTTCGCGTGAAGCGTGAGCGCATAACTAAATCCACGTTTACTCGACGAAGGCAGTGCGAGTCACGGTTCGTTGTCCGACGAGAGCGTAGACCGCCGGATCGAAAGTCCCCGCCGTGACGGATGCAGCAACTGCCGATGATAGGGCGGTGGCGTCGCGGACTCGCTCCGGCCATTTTCTCCCTTCAAGCACCCCCCGAGCGAGCGATGCAGTCACCCCGTCTCCGGCGCCAACGGGATTGCCGCTGACAAGCGGCGGGCGGGCGAAGCAAGTTCCTTCATCCGTCACGGCAAGCAATCCGTCGGGTCCAAACGACGCGACAACCGCTCCGGCACCCTTTGCTCTTAAGCCCTGAACCACAGGCACCCACTTAGAGGGCAGGAATTCATCCGAAGGTTTGGGTGTTGAGATTTTCTCGTCTTCCAACGCCTCTAGAAGCTCGTCGCGGTTGGGCTTCACGACGTCTGGTCGTCCCTTGAGACCTTCGCGCAACGCGTCCCCGCTGCTATCGAGAATCACTGGAATCTCGGCTTTGTGTGAAACGCGACAGAGCGTCGCGTAGGCTTCGACCGGGACGCCGGGTGGGAGGCTTCCCGACACGACCGTTACCCGGATGTCCCTCGTATCAATAAGTTCCTCGAAGACTTCAGCGAATTCTTGCCAAGCGTCCGTCGGCACGTCGGGTCCGCGCTCGTTGATTTCCGTCACCGAGCCGTCGTCCTCCGAAATGACCGCCATGCAGCGCCTCGTTTCACCGGGAACGGGGATCAGCCGGTGGTCCAGTCTCGCCTTGGTCATTTCCTTGACTACGGAGTCACCGGTCACTCCGCCGACGAATCCCGCGGCAAGCGTCGGAACGCCGAGTTGTTTGAGGATTCGAGAGACGTTCACGCCCTTTCCGCCGGCCTGAGCGCGCACGAGTTCGAGGGTATGCGAACGGCCGGCCCGGAGGCGACGAACGCGGTACGTAACGTCCAGCGCCAGGTTGAGCGTGACGGTGAGGATCACGGATTCGAGTTACCGCGACCACTACCCGGCGAAGATTTCGTTGATCTCCTCAATCGTCTTTTCGTCCAACTTCAGGTTCCCGGCGGACGCGTTTGATCGCACGTGGTCCTGGTTTCGGCTTCCCGCGATGACGCCCGTCACGCCCGCCATTTCGACGGCCCAGCGAAGCGCAAGCGTGGCGATAGACGTCCCGAGGCGGTCGGCGACCGGCCGAAGGCGTTCCACAAGATCCACGTTGCGCTCGAACTTGCCGGGCGCGAACAGGTTCTCGTAGTAGCCCACGTCCCACTTCTTTCCACTCCGCCAGTCGTCGTCGGAGAACTTCGTGTCCTTGGTGATCGCTCCAGTGAGCAATCCATAGGCGAGCGGACCATACGCGAGGTAGCCGATCCCTTGCTCCTCTAGCCACGGCAACAGCTCGTCACGATCGCGTTGAACCAGCAATGAGAACTGGTTCTGCACCGAGTCCACGTGTCGAATCTCGAGGCACCGCTCAATCAGCGCCCGGTCGAAGTTCGACACCCCGATGAACCGGGTCAGCCCTTCATCTTGGAGTCCGGCCATCGCGCCCCAGTACTCCTCCACCGGCACGTCCTCCGCCGGCCAGTGGATCTGGTACAGGTCGACGTAGTCGGTTCGTAGACGCTTGAGCGACCCCTGAATTGCCTTTCGGATCTGGTCCGGGCGCACGCCCGTCCCATCCGGCGCCACCTTGGTGAAGAGGAGGACCTTGTCTCTGCGAGGCCCCGCAAGGAACCTGCCGACCATCTGCTCCGACCGCCCTTGCCCGTAGACCTCCGCCGTGTCGAACCAGTTCATCCCCGAATCGACGGCCGCCTCCATCGCGTTCATGATCTGTTCTTCCGACGCTTCGCCCCAGACCTCGCCGCCGGCCTCCCAGGCGCCGTACCCGACCACCGAAATTTCCGGTCCCGCCTGACCGAGCTTTCGCATTTCCATGTGCGCTCTCCTTTGTGTGTCTGCGTGATGGTCTGGTGTCAGTCAGTCTCGGCGCCGCAGCGGATCGCGGTGAACTCGGCGATGTGGATCAGCGCTTCGCGCGCCTTCCCCTCCGGCAGCCCGTCGGCCAACCTCTCGGCCCGTCGGAACTCCGTCCTGACAGCTTCCCTCGCCCGGTTCAGCGAACCATCTTGGCGAACGATCTCCAGTGCCTGGGCCAGCCGATCCGCCGAGGGAGGTCCCTCGGACAGCAGCGCTGCGAGTTCCTCGCCTCGTTCGCCGTCCTGCAGCGCATACAGAACCGGAAGCGTGTACACGCCGAGCCTCATGTCGACGCCCGGCTCTTTCCCCAGTTCCTCGGCCGTCGAGATGACGTCCATGATGTCGTCGGAGAGCTGGAACGCCAGACCGAGCGCCATGCCGAAGTCTTCCAGCCGGTCCACCAGCTCGAGCGGCGCATCGGACAGCATTCCGCCCAGCCGACAGGACGTCGCGATGAGCGACGCGGTCTTCCGGCGAATGATCTCCATGTAGTCGTCCTCGGAGTGGTCGATTCGCCCGGAGACTTCGACTTCACGGATCTCGCCGTCGCAGACCGTGGCGATGGTTCGGGCCAGGAGCCGGGTCACCTCCGCGCCGAGGTCGGCGGAGATCTCCGAGGCCCGGGCGAACAGGAAGTCGCCGGCGAGGATCGCCACGGTGTTGTCCCACCGCGCGTTCACCGAGGGACGGCCCCGTCGTTCGTCGGCCTCGTCGATCACGTCGTCGTGGTACAGCGTGGCCAGGTGGGTGAGCTCGATGGCCACCGCGCCCGGCACCAGCCGGGGGTCGTCGGGCTCGCCGAAGTGGCCGGAC
>JALYGK010000041.1 GCA_030777105.1 Actinomycetota bacterium
GGAAGTCCTCGTCGAGGGGATGCGCTTCTTCGTCGCCCTTCTTTCGCACCTCGTGCTGCGCTTCGAACCGAGCGCGCTGTTCAGCTGGGTCGGTGAGCTCCGAATAGGCGGGCCCAATCTCCAACCCGGCGATTACCAGGTCAAAATGCTCCGTGAAGTTCGGGTCCGAACGGTGCGGGCGGGCCAGCGGCGAGACCTCGCGCGGAAAGTCCTTCACGAAGGTCGGTTGGAAAATCCGCCCCTCCACGAGCTTCTCGTAGATCTCCAGAAGGACCTTTCCGGGGCCCCATTTCGGGTCGACGCCGACGCCCGCGCGCTCGGCCACGGAGTGCAGGTCCTTCCGGTCGAGCGAGACGTCCTCGCCGACCCCTTCCGAGATTGCGTCCATGAGCGTGACCCGTCGCCACGGCGACGAGAGGTCCAGTCTCTGGCCGCGGAAATCGAATTCGAGCGCGGCTCGAACGGCAAGCGCCGCGGCCTTCACCAACGCCTCATCGAGATCCATCATGTCCTCGTAGTCGCCGTAGGCCTGATAGGCCTCGAGCATGGTGAATTCCGGGTTGTGGTCGCGGTCGATTCCCTCGTTTCTGAAGTTCCGGCCAACCTCGTAGATGCGCTCGAACCCGCCGACCAAAAGCCGCTTCAAATACAGCTCGGGGGCGATTCGGAGATACAGCGTGGTGTCGAGGACACGGTGGCGTGTCGCGAACGGCCGGGCCAACGCGCCACCGTGGGTCGGCTGAAGGACCGGCGTCTCAACCTCCACGAATCCTCGTCCCTCCAGCTCCCGGCGAAGCGCTCCCAGTACCGTCGCCCTCGCCGTTACGACGCGGCGGCTTTCCAGGTTCGACGTGAAGTCGAGGTACCGTCGCCGCACCCGGGCTTCGGGATCACGGAGGCCGTGCCACTTCTCGGGAAGCGGCCGCATCGCCTTGGTGAGCAGGATCAGCTCGTCGACCCGAATGGAGAGCTCACCTTTTTTCGTGGTCATGACGGGTCCGGCCGCTCCGACGATGTCCCCGAGATCGAGATCGTCGACCAACGCGTATCGATCCCCGAGGTCGTTCTCCCGCAGGAAGAGCTGAAGCTCTCCGGACGCGTCGCGAATCGTGGCGAACGTCAGCTTCCCCTGTCTTCGAAGCAGCATGATTCGCCCCGCGACGCGATACCGGTCCTCCGTGACGCGGCCCGGCTCGAGTCCTTCGTACTGCTTGCGGATCTCGTCCAGACGTGCGTCCGGGTTCCACTTCAGAGCGAACGGTTCGATGCCTTGCTGGCGCAGCCGCTCGACCTTCTGCCGGCGCGCCGCGATGCTCTCGGCGAGACGGCCCCGCGGCTCTTCAGTCATCAGCGCCGGTGTTCTTCTCGAAGATCAGGCGAAGGCCGTTGAGCGTGAGCCACGGTTCGAAGTGGTCCACCGTCTCGCAGAGCGGAACCACGAGATCGGCCAGTCCGCCCGTCGCGACGACGATAGCGTGGCCGCCGAGCTCCTTCTGCATCCGCTCGACCATCCCGTCCACCTCCGCCGCCGTCCCGAACACCAGCCCCGACCGAAGGGCGTCGATGGTGTTCCTCCCGATCAACGACCGTGGAAGGCTGAGCTCGACCCGAGGCAGGCGGGCGGTGGCCTGGAACAATCCGGTTGCCGCCACCTTCACCCCAGGAGCGATGGCACCGCCGAGGTATTCGCCGGCTTCGGAGATGGCGTCGTATGTGGTGGCCGTCCCGAAGTCGACGACGATGCAGGGACCGCCGAATTGTGAGAAAGCGGCCAGGGCGTTGACGATTCGGTCTGGCCCCACCTCGCGCGGGTTCTCCGTGTGAATCGAGATCCCGGTCTTGATTCCCGGCTCCACCACGACCGGCTCGAAGTAGAAGTACCGGGACACCATTTCGCGAAGCGCCTGGGTCTGATCGGGCACCACGCTCGAGATGGCCACGCCCGTGATCTGGCGAGAGAACGAAAGACCGTGCTGTTGGAGGAACCCACCGAACAACAACGCCAGCTCGTCCGCGGTCCTGGCCCCGGCCGTGGCGAACCGCCACTGCCACTCGAGCTTTTCACCGTTGAAGACGCCGAGGACGGTCTGGGTGTTGCCGACGTCCACCGCGAGCAGCACTACCGACCCTCCTTTTGAGCCTGCTCCGTATTGTGCACACTCCACCGCTGTTCCCACGGGAGCACGAGGTTGTCGATAAGGCGGGCTGGACCGATCCGAGCGGCCACCAGCGCCCTCGCGGGGCCGGAAATGGTCTCCACGTCGTTCCATGAATCTTCGTCGACGAGTGCCACGTACTCGACCCGCGCTTGCGGTTCCGCGCCGATCCTCCTCGCCATCTCGGCCTTGAGGACGTTCGCTCGTCGCTCCCCCGCCCGAAGGAGGGCCGCTGCAGTGGAGAGCGCGTCGAACAGCACGGGCGCCGTCCGCCGCTCGTCGGGCGACAGGTAGGCGTTGCGGGACGAAAGGGCGAGCCCGTCGACCTCTCGGACCGTCGCACAGCCAACCACCGTCATCGGGAAGTCCAGATCGGCCACCATTCGCCGAACCAAGGCCAGCTGCTGCGCGTCTTTTTCCCCGAAGTACGACCGCGCGGCGCCGACCAGGTTGAAGAGCTTCGCCACGACGGTCAGCACGCCACGGAAGTGGCGAGGGCGCGAAGCTCCTTCAAATCGGTCGCCCAGCGGGCCCGGGTCCACCGTTACCTGCGGAGGTGAGCGGTACATCTCCTCCTCGCTTGGACAGAAGAGCAGGTCCGTGCGAAGCGATTCGGCGACCGCTCGGTCCTTCTCCAGCGTTCGGGGGTAGGCGCGGAGGTCCTCGCCCGAGCCGAACTGAAGTGGATTGACGAAGATCGAGAGGGCGACGAACTCCGTTTCGCTTCGAGCTCGCTTCAGGAGGCTGGCGTGTCCCTGGTGGAGAGCCCCCATCGTCGGGACGAACCCCACCGCGCCGCCTCGCTCGCGCGCCTCGTCACACGCCTTTCGAAAGCGCTCGGCCGAGGGCGTCACTTCCACCGGGCCAGCTCTTCCTCGATCCGCGCACGATCCGGCGGCTCGATGTTGCCGCCGGCCGCAAGGCGAAGGGCAAGGTGGGCCAGTTCGACGTACGCGGGGACGGTGTCTGGCGAATGCGCCGCCAGGGCTTGGAGGTTTCGCCGAAGGGTCCCCACGTCGCCCCTCACCGCAGGCCCGGTCAGCGCGTTCGCCGGACCTTCGGTGAGCGTCCGGTCAAGGACGGCGGCAGCCAGCGGAGCGAACAGCCGAACCGGTTCGGCGAGCCCGCAGATCCGGAACAGCTCCTCGGCGACCGCCTCCACGGTGACGAGGTAGTTCGCGCAGAACACGGCAGCCGCGTGATACAGCGGCTTCATGTCGTCGGTCAGACGAAACGGAACGCCTCCCGCGTCGGCGGCGAGGGTCTCACCGACGGAAAACCCCTCGTCCGTGCGCGCCGTGACGGCCATGCTGCTTCCAGGAAAGCGTTCGATCCCTCGCTCCACCGTGGGAAACGCCTGAAGTGGATGGGTGGACACGGCTTCGGCGCCAGCGTCCAATGCGGAACCGAGCGCATCGAGTCCGACGGACCCGGAGAGATGAACGACGCGCTGTCCCGCGTGAAGTCCGCCGCTTCGCGCCAAGGACGAGCAGACGTCGGCGATCGCATCGTCGGACGCGCCGATGATGACCACATCGGCCTGTTTCGAAGCTCGTGCGGCGTCTGCCGCGTCAAAGAACTTGGCCGAGGGAAGATGGTGAGCCACCCGTTCGCGCGAACCGGCACGTCCTGCGGCCGCAACGACGCGATGGCCGCTTCGCTCCAGGAGCACGGCGAGGGCGGTGGCGACCCTCCCCGCCGCGATTACCGAGATCGTAAGCGGGTGAGTCGTTCGATGGTGGGAGGGTGTGTTCGTTCCGGGTCCTTCGTGATCGGCTACCGGACCAGGCGAGTATAGGAGGGAAGTACCGCCGAGTGGCGGCTAACAGGCCGTGGGGACGCCGACCGCATCCCATGCGGCCGTCGTCGCAAGCGCCGCCGTCGATCCCACGCCGAACAACGTCTCCGCCTGGGCCGCGGTGGCCTGGCGCGCTTCGCACATGGTGGCGTCTTCGGGGAGCGCGATGAAGGCGAGGAAAAAGATGTCTTCAGCCTTCGCTCTGCCGATGCCGGTCACCGTCACCGAACAGTCCGCGGTATGCGTGTGGCCGTTCGAACCGGTGGCGTCGCACCCGGCGTTTTGCCCGCCGTTCACCAGCAAGTAATAGGCGTGGTTCGAGATCCCGGTGTTCGTGTGGATACCGCCGTTGTCCGCGGTTCCCGTATAGCGCTCGCTGTAGTGGTCGGGGTCGTCGTCCTCCCAGGGATCGGCGAGGTTGCGGATTCCGGGAACGGAGTCCGAATCCAGGACAACGTCCTCCGCGATCGTCCAATCGGCACACGTACCCTGACCGGACGCCAGCACGCACTTGCTCTTGAGGGGCTCCGCAGCGAAGAACTCAGCGTTCGCCGACATCATGTCCGAGAACGATTCGTTCAGCGCGCCGGACTCGCCGGAGTAGATCAGATTCGACGTGCACCCCGTCAGGCCGTGCGTGAGCTCGTGGGACGCAACGTCGAGTGCGCCGGAGAACTCGCGGCTGGTGAAGCCATCGCCGTCGCCGTACACGACGTAGTCGCCCGTCCAGAACGCGTTGGCCACGTCGATCCCGAAGTGGACCACCGACTCCATTCGCGGGTAGCAGTCCTTCCAGTTGAACCCCAGCCTCTTCAGGAAAAAGTCGTCGGTCTTGTTGGCGTAGTACTGGCCGTCAACGAGCGCGGGGTGGCCGGGCGATCTCCGTGTGCTGGTGACCTTCGTCCAGTGGTTGTCGGCGTCCGTGACGTAGTAGAACGCCGAAGTCCCGTTGCGCGCGTTGTACGTCCGCTGCCTGTTGTCCTTCGAGAACAGGTCCCAGTGCGGACCCCTCTTTCCGTGTCCGGCCCTGCGGTGGTACTTCGTGAGGTCGTCGGCGGTGTTCGAGTTGTTGGGTCCGTTCATGTCCTTCGTGTCACGCTTGACGCCCGTCCCGTGGGCGTCGGCCAGCGCGTCGATGCGCCGGAGGATCCGACCGGTTTGGGCGTCCACGCGGTGGATCCAGCGCGATCCCAGCTCCCGGCTCTCGACTTCATAGAAGTACGTTCCGCGGCGTGGATCGATCCGAAGCTTGACCGTGCGACTGTCGGCCGGTCCCACGTCGCGTTCCGCGGCTCGGGCCGCCGTTGAACGCGATATCCCGACTGCGTTCCGGACGCTGATGTTCGGATAGTGGGACCCGATCACCGTGCTCGCGTCTTCGGGAGCGTCACGGATGACCGTGAGCTGCCCTCCCAGCACGTCAGCGTTCTGGAGGACCTGCTGGAAGCGCTGATAGGTGACGCCGTTCGCAAGGGCAAGCGAGCGAACGAGCTTCATGTCGGCCGGTATCGCGAAGTCGCGGGCGGCCGAGCCGCTCAACGCCCGAAATCCTGAGTCGTCGGGTTGGCCTTCGGCCCGAACGACCGGCACGAGCACCAGGAGCAGACTGAGGAGCACGAGGAATCGGCGCATGTCGTGTGATCGCGGGTAGGGAATTGGGGCTCGCTGATGGTACGGGCGAACCTGGGCCCCGCCTATGAGCCGATGTGACTAATTGCCAACCAGCGGAGGAGCAAAAGGCGTAAGCCCGGCGAGCTGCTCGGGGTCGAGACGGATATCTCCTGCCCTCCGGCCGCCCGGGAGCAAGGGGTTGGCGTCAAGCTCGAGCAGCGGCACGATCACGAACGCGCGCTCGTGCATCCGGGGGTGAGGGATCACCAGATCCGCATCTTCGATCACCTCTCGCCCGTACGTGAGGATGTCGACGTCGATTACGCGCGGCCCCCATCGTTCGCCCCGGACTCGATCCATCTGCTGCTCAACCGCTCGGCACGCTCCGAGCAGGCGACGCGGGGTCATGGTGGTCTCGACCTGAAGGACCGCATTGAGGAAGTCCGGTTGCGGGGGGCCGACCGGTCTGGTCTCGAACACCCGCGACGACCGCACGATCCGAATCTCCGCCGACCGCCCGAGCAGGCCGACCGCGGTCTGAAGGGCTGCCAAACGTTCTCCGAGGTTCGATCCCAAGCCCAGCATCGCCGCCACGGGGGCGCGATAGGATACTGACTGACCGATAGTCATATGACCGCCAGTCACTCGGACCCGCCCCCGTTCTCCAAGGTCCGGTCCTTCTGGGGCCGGTCGGCGGCGTTCGTCGCCCGGCACGCCAAGATGACCATCCTGCTCTGGGCGACGCTGGCCGCGTTCCTCTCCTCTGCGGCGCCGACGTTCTCTGACGTTGCCGTGCAGGACCAGTCAGCGTTCCTGGGAAGAAATGCCCCGAGTCTCGCCGCAGCGGAACGCATCAAGGAACTGTGGCCGCGAGAAGAGTTCAACGAAGCGGCCATCGTCGTGCTGTCGCGGCGAACACGACTTGACGAGCGCGACCGCCAGTACGCGCGACGGCTGGAGCGGTGGCTCAACGGCCCGCGGGCTCCACGGAACGTCAGCGTCACGGTGTCCCCCTTCTCCCGGCCACAGTTCCGCGACATCCTTACCGCGCGAAACGGCCGGGCGCTCCTGGTGATCGTGGGGTTCACGACGTCACCGTTCGAGCCGGCGACGAATGAAGCGGTGGCGCGGATCCGTGAGCATGTGGGATCCACGGATCGACGAGCGCTCGCCGTGCACGTGACCGGCGCCGGTGGGATCGGAGCCGATCAGGCTACTGCCCTCGAACGAGCGGTCCATCGAACGACCATCATCACGCTCGTCCTGGTGATCGTGATCCTCCTCTGGGTGTTCCGGTCGCCGGTGGCTCCGCTTGTTCCGCTCGCGACGATCGGACTGGCGTACGTCGTCGCCGGAAGCCTGGTGGCACTGCTCGCGGCCGCCGGACTGGAGGTGTCCTCGATCGTCGAGACGTTCATGGTCGTGTTCGTCTTCGGCGCCGGAACCGACTACTGCCTGTTCATTCTGTCCCGCTTCCGCGAAGAGCTCGCGCACCGCCGTGAGGCGAGGCCCACGCTCGTTGCGACCATGGCGGTGGTCGGCGCGGTCATCGCTTCCAGCGCTGCCGCGGTCATCGCAGCGTTCGCGACGCAGGGCATCGCCGACTTCGGTCTCTTCCGAACGACGGGACCGGCACTCGCCATCGCCACCGTGGTGACGCTCCTCGCGGGACAGACGCTCACACCGGCGTTCCTCTCCATCCTCGGTCGGAGGACGTTCTGGCCCCATCGGTTCGACGCGAGAAACGATTCCGCCACGGATTCCGGCCCCCTGGCACCGCCCAGCGACGAGAAGCTCCCCAACGCCGTGCCGGTCGGGTCTCGGGAGGGCGCGCCATGAGTTGGGAACGCCTCGCCGACATCGTCCTTCATCGTCCGGGTCGGGTGCTCCTGGCCTCACTCCTCCTGCTCCTCCTTCCCGCGCTAGCCGTTCCCGCCACCCGCACCAGCTATGACGTGGTCTCCGAGCTCCCGGAGTCCGCGGAGTCGGTCCAGGGGCTGAACCGGATCTCGCGATCGTTTACCGCGGGGCAAGCGCAGCCCCTCGTACTGGTCATCGACGACGACCGCTCCATCTGGAACAACCGTTCGTTCGAGGCGATCGACGACCTGACCGTGAACCTTCGAAAGCTTCCGCACGTCACGACGGTTCGTTCGCTGACCAGCCCCACAGATCGCCCCATCAGCGCGCAGCAGCTTCCCCCCGAACTGCGGAATCTCGCCTCATTTCCGAAGAGACTCGAGCAGGGAGCGAACGGCCTGGGAAGAGCGATCGACGGGCTCGAGCAAATCCGAGGCGGTCTCATCCGGATCCAAACCCAACTCCCCAGCGCGCCCCCCGCGGGAACGGACCAGCTCCAGCAAGCGCTTCAAGGGATCGCGCTGATGCGAAGCGGCGTGGGGCGAATTCGCGAGGGGCTGGCCTTCGGGAGCTCCGCGATGGAACGCCTCGCCGGTGAGGTGGCGGCACCGACGCTGGCCAACCTGGAGCGAGCGTGGGAAGACCTCAGGCGCTCGACGGTGGCGAAGGCCGACCCGGTCTATCCGGACCTCGCTGAAGCGGTCGGGACAGCGTTGGCGCTGGTCTCGGGGCGATGCCCCGACCCGAGCGGAGTGGCGCCGCCGGTGATGGCACCGGAAGGACGCCCCTGCCGCCCGGGCGAGCAGCTCCGAGCCGGGTACGACGGTCTCGTGCCGTCGCTGCTCCGCACGGCGGAGGGCATGGAGCAAGGAGCGGCCGGCCTCGTGCTGATCGACAACGGCCTGGCGCGCCTGGACCAGGGGCTCCGGCAGGCCGCCGGCGGCGCGGTCGGCGACCTCGCGGCGGGACTGGAGGAGCTGAGGAACGCGACGGACCGGATGATCGGAGGGCTCAATCAGATCATTCCCGGCCTCGACCGGTTGCGCCGCGGGCTTCACGCAGGGGTCGACATGACGGAACGGCTCGGGCTCGCCACACCGCCCCCGGGAGGATTTGCGCTCACGGCGTCCCTCGTCGAGGCGTTTCCGCAGATCAAGAAGCAACTGTCGTTGTTGGTGAGCGATCGCGGGACGGCCACCCGCCTGTTCATCACACTCGACCGGCCGGGGTACGAAACCGAGTCGCTCCAAACATCCAGGGAGATCAAGGACGTGGCCCGGCTCTCGTTGTCGCGGACCGCCCTCGACGATGCGAACGTCTATCTGTCCGGGACCAGCGCGCTGCTCGCCGATGTGGACGACGTCTCTCAAAGGGACTTCATCAAGATCGTCATGGCGGTGATCGTCGCCATCTTCTTGATCTTCGTTCTGCTCCTCCGCAGCCTCGCCGCTCCCGTCTATCTCGTCCTCACGGTGCTCCTGTCGTTTCTGTGCACCCTCGGTCTCACGGTGCTGGTATTCCAGGGACTTCTGGGTGAGGAAGGGATCGTGTTCTGGGTCATCCCACTGCTGTTCGTGATGCTGGTTGCCCTGGGCGCCGACTACAACATCTTCCTCATGTCCCGCATTCGGGAGGAGGCTGAGGAGAAAGAGACCCGAACCGCGGTCGCCCGCGGGCTCTCGCTCACCGGTGGTGTAATCACCTCGGCGGGGCTGATCCTCGCGGGGACGTTCGCGGCCCTCATCGCCGCTCCGCTCACCGGCCTGGTGCAGGCGGGGTTCGCCACGACCATCGGGATCCTCCTGGACACCTTTGTCGTTCGGAGCCTGTTGGTCCCTTCGATCGCGGTGCTCGTCGGTCGGGCCAACTGGTGGCCGTCGGCCAGGGCTCAGAGGCCTTGAGGTGAGCCTCCGCCGGTCGCCGTGGCGGCGACGTCCTCCGCTTCTATGGAAGCCGCTGCGGACGGCTTGTGGACGGTGACCCGCAGGCTCCGGACGTGGGCCTGCTGCGCAACCTCGTCCGCGACGGCCTGGGCCAGCGTCTCCAGCAGGACGAACGAGGTGGCCTCGACCGTCTTGCGCGCTCCATCGGCCAGAGCACGGTAGTCGGCCGTGGCGTCGAGATCATCCGACCCAACGTCCACTTCGACCTCCAGGTCGATCAGGAACTCCTGGGCCTCGTCTCGCTCGCCGGGCTTCGCTCCATGACGGCCGCTCGCGATGATGCCTCGGATGGAGATGACGCGGCTACGCACGTTGAGAGCTCCCGCGAGCGTTCGCCCTGGCCGCGGGGATTTTTCTGAAGTCCCAGGACGAAATGTGCTCAGGAATGAGGCGGAACCACACCCGGTTCTTCCACCGTTCGAACGGCACCGGGCTGCCGCCAAGGTACTTGTCTGACCACGTCCGGTTCACCACGTCCTGTCGCTCGTCCTGTCCCCATTCGATTCGCCCCCGGACGATCACGCCGCGAAGCTGGTCGTACGGCTCCCCGTCGTCCACGACGCCGGTCGCCGTGGGTTTCGTCTTCGCGTTGCGAACCGTCAGGTTCCCCCGAGTGGAGTTCATGAACAGAACGCCGTCGACCCACACGAACCAGAGCGGCACGACGTGGGGCGATCCATCGGCGGATACGGTCGCCAGTCGGATCGTCCGCTGTACCGCAAGGTAGGCGTCCACTTCATCGGATGTCAGCGAGAGGTCGAGCTTCGGCACCGCGGTCGTCCCCTAATCCAGGTCCTCATCGGCGGAGGTCGCCGTGGGGCGCTCGAAGAGGACCTCGACCGGTCCACTTCCATGCGCCAGCGGCGAATCCCCCAGGTACTGCGAGCGAAGGAAGTGATGGATGAGCGGGCCCACCGTCTGCGGGGCGTCTTCGGTGACGAAGTGAGAACAGCCCGGCAACAGGGCGACCGTTGAGCCGGGGATCGTCTCGCCGAGCCGCTCGCCGACCTCGGCGGGAACGAACGGGTCCTCCTCTCCCCACACGACGAACGTCGGAGCGTCCAGCGTGCGCAGCTCGTCATCTCGGCCCTTCAGTCCGCGTCCGGTGATGCCGCGCGCGGCCCGGAAGAACGCTGCCGGGTCCTGGCGCCACGGCTCGAGAAACCGATCCACGACCTGTTGGTCGAGACGCTCCTTGTGCGCGACGCCCAGGTCGAAGATGAGCCGGATCACCTCCTCGACGAAGTCGACGCGTTCCTGAGCGGGGTCGCCACCTTGAAGCATCTTCACTCCTTCGATGGGCCACGCGTCAAAGGCGACCGCGTCCAGCAGGACCATGGAGTGCACGTCGAGCCGGCCGTCGAGCGCCAGCATTTGGGCGATGCCCCCGCCGAGATCGTGCCCCACCACCGCGGCCTGATCGATTCGCAGTTGGTCGAGGAGCTCGTCGACGTACCGCGCCTGCGCCGGTTCTGAGAGATCTGCGCCGAGGGGTTTCGCGCTTTCCCCGTAGCCCAGCATGTCGGGGGCGATGACGCGCATCCGCTCCGCGAACAGCCACGCTTCTCGACGCCAGAGGTGCGACGAGGTCGGGAAGCCGTGGAGGAGCACGACCGCCGGACCCTCTCCTGCGTCGACGTAGGCGATCTCTCCGCCCGAGACGGTTGCGCGCTTTCGCTCGGCGTCGAGCTTCAATCGTGTGCCAGCTCAGGATCCGCGCTCGGGGCGTTCTGGCGGCGCGAGTTCCGGATGGCGTCGACCACGCGCACCACTCTCACCACCGTCTTCACGTCGTGGACCCGAACGATGTGCGCACCGTTCGCGACCAGCCACGCCACCGCCCCGACCGTTCCCTCCAACCGCTCCGTGACGTCGGTCTGGAGCACGTCGCCGATGAACGACTTTCGCGAGGGCCCGACCACGACGGGTCGCCCCAAATCCGCGAACGACGCGATGTCGTTCATCAGAAGGAGGCTCTGGGGCGTCGTCTTCGCGAACCCGAGCCCGGGATCGACCGTCAACCGTTCGGTCTCAATGCCGGCCTCAACCGCAGCCGCCATTCGGACCCGAAGGTATTCCTTGACCTCGATCACCACGTCTTCATAGTCCGTCAGCTGCTGCATGGTGTTGGGCTCGCCGCGCATGTGCATCAGCACCATGCCGGCCTCCGACTCCCGAACCGTCCGGAACATCTCGGGATCCGAGCCGGCCGTCACGTCGTTGACGATGGTCGCCCCTCCCTCCACGGCGGCGCCGGCCACCCGCGCGCTTCGGGTGTCGATCGAGATCGGCACGTCGATCTCGGCGCTCAGCCGTTTGATCACCGGAAGGACCCGCTGGAGCTGTTCGGCGTCCGGAACGGGGTTCGACCCTGGGCGGGTCGATTCGCCGCCGACGTCGATGATGTCCGCACCGTTACGCACCATGTCCATGCCGGCCGAGACGGCGACCTCATGATCGAAGAACCGGCCGCCGTCGGAGAACGAATCCGGCGTCACGTTGAGGACGCCCATGACGAGGGTCCGAGGGCCACACTCGAGCACGTGGGATCCGGCCCGCCACACGATCATCGGGTCGCCCGTCGTCATGCGCCGCCCCGCCCAACGAGCTCGAGCGCCTCGCTCCGGGTCCGCGCGTCGGTTCGAAACACGCCCCGCACCGCCGACGTTGCGGTAACCGATCCGGGCTTCTTCACACCTCGCATCGTCATGCAGAGATGCTCCGCCTCGATCAGGACGAAGACGCCGCGTGGCTCGAGCGCCCGCTCCAACGTCTCGGCGATTTCCGCGGTGAGCCGTTCCTGGACCTGCGGACGCTTCGAGAGCAAATCGACCAGCCGCGCGATCTTCGACAGCCCGGTGATGCGCCCGTCGCGGTTCGGGACGTAGGCCACGTGCGCCTTCCCCACGAAGGGAACGAGGTGATGTTCACATGAGGCGAACAACGGGATGTCTCGAACCATGATCATTTCGTCGTGGCCGGCGCCCCGAATGACGGTCACGACCTCCCGCGCGTCGCGGCCGACTCCCGCGAAGATCTCTTCGTACATCGAAGCGACGCGGCGAGGCGTCTCCTGGATGCCGGGTCGGCCGGGGTCCTCGCCGATCCCTTCCAAGATCAGCCGAACGCCGTTTTCGATCTTTGACCGGTCGAACGCCATCGCCGCGACGATAGCGCGCCCGGCCGGGGGCGGTGGACCGAGGTGCTTCTAGGAGACCGCGTCCCGATAGACCTCCGGGCGCAGCGTTCCGACGAACGGCAGGTTTCGGAAGCGCTCGCCGTAGTCGAGACCGTAGCCCACCACGAACACCGGCGGGATCTCGAACCCCGGGTATTTGATGTGCAGCGGGACTTGCTGCACCTCCGTCTTCTGCATGAGCGCGCAGACCTCGAGGGTCTCCGGCTTCCGGGTCCGAAGGTTCTTGAGCAGGTAGCTGAGGGTTAGTCCGGAATCGACGATGTCCTCGACCACCAGCACGTGCCGCCCCATGATCTCGTGGTCGAGGTCCTTCAGGATCCGGACGACCCCGGACGTCTGCGTGGCCGCGCCGTAGGACGACACCGCCATGAAGTCGAACTCCATCGGAAGGTCGATGTGGCGCGCGAGGTCGGCCATGAACACGAAGGCACCCTTCAGCACCCCGACCAGCAGGAGCTCTTTCCCGGCGTAATCCCTGCTGATCACCGCCCCCAGGTCGGACACCTTCTGCTCGATGTCCTCTCGCGAGAGGAGTACGCGTTCGATGTCTCGATCGAGGGCCGCCTCCATGGGAGACGCAAGTGTAGGTAGGGGTGGCGACGACGGCGACCTCTTATCGACGAGTGTACGGACGGCGGATGCGCCTTGCGTTTCCATCTGACCCCTCCCCTGCGCTCAGGTCCCTGTTCACGCCGCCGGGGAGCGCCGTGGAGGCGCTTTCCGGAGGGAAGGGCGAGACAATCGAACATACTCCCTCTCCCGTTTTGCGAGCAAGCCTTGTGGAAGAGAGACCTTCTGTCCGGGCCGTCGCGATAGCAGGGACAGCACGGACTGGACGTGAGCGGCTTCCGGAACCGGGAAGAGCGCAACGAGTTCGCCGCGAATGACCCGCGTCGCCAGGGGCCTGGGAAGCTGCTTCAGCGCTTCTACCTCCAAGAGTGTGTCCTGCCCGTCCTTCGTCACGACGTCCAGAGCCGCCCGCGTCGCGAGGTCGTGCAGCAAGGCGGCGTCCTCCCTGAGGAGCGCGGCGGTCCGCACGAGCGTGCTCCGAATGTTCCTGCCAACCGCCCGCTCGAGCGCCGGAATGAGCCGCCGGCGAACCGCCACGCGCATGAACGACGGGTCCTCGTTCATCGGGTCCCGCCGCGGGCGGAGCCCCAGCGCGCGGCAGAACGCGACGGTCTGATCCCGCTCGACCTCGATGAGCGGCCGAATGACCGGCCTGACCACCGGAGCCATCCCCGAGACGGCCTCCAGGCCGCCTCCGCGGAGCAGCGCGAGGAGCACGGTCTCGGCCTGATCGTCGGCGGTGTGCCCAACGGCAGCAACGCCTCCCCCGAGCTCCTCGAGCACCAAGGTCAAGGCGCCGTATCGCTCCGTTCGGGCCCACGCCTCGAGAGAAGCGCCCCTCTTGGGTTTGGTCTCCGCGGTCCGGAGTACGAACCGGACGCCGAGACTGCGGGCCTGGCGTTCGACGTAGCGGGCATCGGCCTCGGATCCGGGCCGGAGCGCATGATCGAAATGGAAACAGGCGAGGTCGATGTCCAACAGTCGCCGCAGACGCCACAGGGCGTGCAGCAGGCAGAGCGAATCCGGACCGCCCGACACGGCGGCGACCACTCTGGTCCCGGGGGCGACCATGTCGTGCTGCCTGACGGTCGCCACGATCTGATGAAGGACGGCGCTTACCGAGGAAGAAGGCCGGCGCCGCTCAGTGTCGGCCCCACGCGCGGAGGGTTGAGCGCGTCTAGCGGCTGGCGACCCGGCCCACCCAGTCCTGCGGCCGGCTGATCTCATCCATCGTCGGAAGGTTCTCCGGCCGGTCCCACACTCGGTTGAATCCGTCCATCCCGGCTCGTTCGACGGCGTCGGCCACGAACCGCTCACCGACATCGTACTGGCGGACCTTCACGTCGAAGCCGATCGCTCGCTGAAACGCACCCTCCGGCCCACCGCGGTGCCTCCGCTCCTTCAACGTCCGGCGGAACGAAGCGGCGCCCGGGATTCGATCCGCGGCCACCGAGTCCATCACATGGTTGCCGTGGCCCTCCAGGAGCGACATGAGCGCCTGCATCTGCCTGACCAGCTCGCGCTGCTCTCGGGTCATGAGGAGGAAGACCCATCCGAACCCTCGATGCTCGGTCTCCCCGCTCAGGATTTCGCCGAGCGCGCGGCGCAGTGCCTGCACCAACCAGCCGGGGTCCAGCTCGATCGAGTCCAGGTAGGTGCTGACCAGTCCGAGGAGGTACCCGCGGAGCCACGTGGCGGCTCCGAATTGGAACCGGTGGGTCACCTCGTGCAGCGAGAGCCAGAGGCGAAAGTCCCTGGCTTGGAACCCGTACTTCTTTTCTACCCCCGCGATGTTCGGCCCGACGAAGTAGATGAGGCCATCGTCATCCGGCGGAAGGAAAACATCGTATTGACCCAGCACGCGATGTCCGAGATAGCCGAGAAGGCCCCCGATCTGCGCGGCCAGAACCCGCCGGCGGAGGGTGCCCGCCATGCCGTCCGGATGAGGTGCCCGGAATTTCTCGACGAACGGCTCCAGGATGCGTTCGAACCCCCGGAGGTTCGCATGAACCCATTGACCCCTGCTCATGACCCAGCCCTTGGTGGCCGGTGGGCCGGGGTTCAGGTGGGTGAAATTCCCGACCAGCCGCTCGGCCTCGGGCACCACGTCCTCGAAGTCCTCGACGAGCGCCCGCTGCTCGACCGGCGAGAGCAGGATCCCCTTACCGGCGACCTGTTCTCCGACAGCCTTGGCCGTCCTCCAATCAATCAGCGGCGCCGACGAATCACTCATGGCTTCTCACCATTGTCGCTGAGGAACGAGTGAATGAAACGGCCCGGCTCTTAGCTCTGGGATTTCTTTCGAGCCGCAACGACCCCAGCGGCTCGAGCGCGGCCTTCCGCCACACGCCGGTCGACGCCCTTCCCGAGCTGCTCTTCGAGCACACGGTCATACGTTTCCTGGTCCAGCTCCGAGACGCCCGGGCCGGGCGCGGGTGCAGCCGGAGCCGTCTGCGGCGCAGGCATCTGGGCTGATGGAGGGACCTCGGTTGGGGCGGCGGGCCTCTCGTCCGCGGGGGCCGGCTGGGTTGACGTCTGAGCCGTGGCCTCCGCGGCGGGGTCCCGGGCCGCCGGGACCTGCGCTCCGCCGCCTTCCGTCGCTGCGGCAACCTCGGCAGTGGTCGGTGCCTGGGCGGCAACGTCTTCCGGCTCGACGGCGGCGTCCTCCCGGCTCTTCGCCGTCGGGCGTGGTTCTGGGGCCCGCGCCTCCGCCTCCCCCATCGCGTCTGCCTGCACGGCTGGCTCCATGGAAGGACCTGCGG